>NZ_JBQVNP010000026.1:0-47366 GCF_052436255.1 Roseateles sp.
GGCCCTGCTGCGCGCCGGCCTGCCAGTCAACGCGCTGACCCTGCTGCCCGAATCGGCGCTGGCCGGCCTGCTGGCCGCGCCGCAACTGGCCGGCGTGGCCCTCGCCTCGTCAGACCCGGCGGCCGCCCATGGGCTGGCCAAGGCCCTGGCCGCACGACCGGGCGCCATCCTGCCGCTGGTCACCGCGGCCGGCCATATGCGCCAGCTCTACCGCTTCACGGCCGAGCAGACGCTGACGGTCAACACGGCGGCCGCCGGCGGCAATGCGGCCCTGCTCGCCGGCGTTCACTGACCCCGGTCGCACCGCCGCAGCTGCCAGCTGAGGCCGGCGATCGTGTCCGTCGCCTGTCGGTAGAGCTTGAAGTTCAGCGCCGTCTCCCGGGGGGCGTCGTGCTGGCGAACATGGCGCGATCTTCGCTGCTTCAAAATCGGTGTCGATGACCGATCCTGCCGTTTCCGACACCGACCCGATGCCCCAGCCGCCGCCCGAGCCCGACCTCGATGCCTGCTGCGGCAATGGCTGCGACCCCTGCATCTTCGACCTGTACGACCTGGCCAAGGACGATTACCGCCGGGCGCTGAAGGCGTGGCGCGAGCGGCATCCCGACGTCCGCTGAACAAGAGGTCTTCAACCATGTGCCGCAACATCCGCACCCTCTTCAACTTCGAGCCCCCCGCCACCGAGCTCGAGATCCGCGACGCCGCGCTGCAGTTCGTGCGCAAGCTCAGCGGCTTCAACGTGCCGTCGCAGGCCAATGCAGCGGCCTTCGACCATGCGGTCGCGGCGATAGCCGCCGAGGCGCGCACGTTGATCGCATCCCTCGTGACGACGACCGAGCCGAAGAACCGCGAGATCGAGGCGGCCAAGGCCAGGGCGCGTTCGGCCGAGCGCTTCGGTTCGCGCAATAGCTGACCCGAAGGCCCGCAGTTGGCCGCGCGCTGTTCGGCACCAGCCAACGTTTCGAGTGAGGCTCCCCGTCACTCGACAGCCCCCGGCTCGCTCTCCGCTTGCCGGTCGGGCTCCGTGGTGCGGAGGATTTCGTTCAGGACGGAAGTGGCGTAGCTCCCGGCCGGCAACGAGAACGTGAGCACCAGTTGATCGGCTTGCGGCCATTCCCATGACATGTCCACCGGCCTGGCCACCAGGGCACGGCGCTCCTGGTCCAGTCCGGCGTGTTCCATGCCGTTGCACAAGATGGCATGGCGTTCAGCCACACCGTTTTCCAGGGCCTGCGCTTGATCGCTGGTGATCACGCGGCCCCGTCCCCAGAGCGGCCCGGTGGGCAGGCCCGCCCCGTCCATCACGTCGCCGGGCAGGGGCCTGCCCCAGAGTCCCTGCCGAATCCGCAATGCCAGCACCTCATTGAAGACAAAGGAGCGCACCGCCGACAGGTAGATGCCCTTTTTCTTCGGGTTGCGCACGCGGATTTCGCGCGCCAGCATGGCCCGGCCCTGCTCGACGTTGCCACCGTCATGGCCGAAACGCTGAGCGCCGAAGTAGTTGGGAGCGCCCTGGAAGGCCACGGCCTTGAGATTGGTCTCGATGGCATCCAGGTCGCCGCTCAGATCGCGCAGCACGATGCGGAACCGGTTGCCCTGCAGATCGCCGCGGCGCAGCTTTTTCACGTGGCGGCTCTGGCTCAGGACCTTGAACTCCGGGTGCTGAAGCGGGGTCAGGTCGGGCGTCTCGCCTTTCCCTTTCCCAGTCGGCAGATAGATGCTGAACCACTGACGGGTGATGGCGTGGCGGTCCTTGAGGCCGGCATAGCCCACGTCGTTGACCTGCACGCCGGCGGCCGCTGCCAGCTGCTCGGCGACGAAGGCGGTGTTGGCTCCGTTCTTCTCCACCTCCAGCCAGATGTGTTCGCCCTCACCGCTGGGCAGGTGCAGCGGCAATTCGGTCACGATGAAATCCTCGTTGAGGCCTTTCAGGGTGGCGCTGGCGCCGCTGGCCGGGTAGGCGTTGGGCCAGGGCGGCAAGGTGGTGTACTGAACGTCGGTCATGCGCGGTCTGATGGACCCCCGTGGACCAGGACAGGCTGTCCAGGCAGCAACGGGCGGGGTCGTGACTGTAGGGCGCTCTTCGCCCGCACGAGTGCAAAAGCGACGTCCAAACGTCAGGTGGCGCTGCCCAGCAGGTTGCCCGGCCGTCAGCCGCGGCGATCACCCCGTCATGCTGATGCCACGCTCTGACAGCGGTGTCCGGCGACACTAGCTGGATGTCGCTTTTCCAGTCCGTGTCCGCGCGCTTCGAGCGCCTCGTCGACCCCTATCCCGACACTTCCGGCGCCTCGCCGCCGACGGGTTTCTTCCCCTTTCTGTGGCGCTGTGCCGATGGCGTGCGGCCGCACCTGCTGGCCGTCACGCTGTTCACGGCCGGCATCGCGGCGGCGGAGGCGCTGCTGTTCAGCCTGATGGCCTCGCTGGTGGACTGGCTGGCCAGCGTCAAGCCGGCCGAGCTGTGGGACAAGCCGCAGCCGGTCGTCGCCATGCTGCTGGCCGTGCTGGGCGTCAGCATCGTGCTGGCGACGGTGCAGGCGCTGATGAAGTACCAGGGCGTGTTCGGCAACTTCCCGATGCGGCTGCGCTGGCTCTTTCATCGCCGCATGCTGGCCCAGAGCCTGACCTTCTTCGGCGACGAGTTCGCCGGTCGCATCGCGACCAAGGTGATGCAGACGGCGCTGGCCGTGCGCGACACCTGGCTCATCGTCGTCGACATCCTGGTCTACGTGGCGGTCTACTTCGGCACCCTGGTCGCCATCGTCGCCAGCTTCGATGCCTGGCTGATGGCGCCTTTCGCTGTCTGGCTGGCCCTGTATGTCGTCGCGCTGCGCTTCTTTGTGCCGCGCCTGGGCAAGGTGGCCCAGGCCCAGGCCGACGCGCGCAGCCTGATGACCGGCCGCATCACCGACGCCTATACCAACATCGCCACCGTCAAGCTGTTCGCCCACGGTCGCCGCGAGGCCGGCTATGCCAAGTCGGCGATGCAGGACTTCATGGTCACCGCCTACGCCCAGATGCGCCTGGTGACCGGCTTCGAGATCGTCAACACCTTCCTGTCGGCGCTGCTGGTGGGCAGCACGGCGTTGCTGGCGCTTTGGCTGTGGGGCGTTTCGGCCATCGGCGTCGGCGCGGTTGCCGCGGCCACCGCGATGGCGATGCGGCTCAACGGCATCTCGCACTGGGTGATGTGGGAGATGGCCTCGCTGTTCGAGCACATCGGCACCGTGCAGGACGGCCTGGCCACGCTGGCCAAGCCGCATGCGATCGCCGATGCGAACGGCGCCACCGAGCTGACCGTGCCGCGCGGGGAAGTTCATTTCGAGAACCTGCGCTTCGCCTATCCGAACGGCAAGGTCGTCGTCGACAACCTGGACCTGAAGATCAGGCCCGGCGAGAAGATCGGCCTGGTCGGCCGCAGCGGTGCGGGCAAGAGCACGCTCGTCAACTTGCTGCTGCGCCTGTACGACATTCCGGAAGGCGGCGGCCGCATCCTCATCGACGGCCAGGACATCCGCCACGTCACGCAGGACTCGCTGCGCCGCCACATCGGCATGGTCACGCAGGACACCTCGCTGCTGCACCGCTCGGTGGCCGACAACATCCTCTACGGCCGTCCCGGCGCCACCCAGGCCGAGCTGGAGCGTGCGGCCGAGCGCGCCCATGCCGACGAGTTCATCGGCAGCCTGTCCGACGCCAAGGGACGCACCGGCTACGAGGCCCATGTCGGCGAGCGTGGCGTCAAGCTCAGCGGCGGCCAGCGCCAGCGCATCGCCATCGCCCGGGTGATGCTCAAGGACGCGCCCATCCTGCTGCTGGACGAAGCCACCAGCGCCCTCGACAGCGAAGTCGAGGCCGCCATCCAGCAGTCGCTCTACACGCTGATGGAGGGCAAGACCGTCGTGGCCATCGCCCACCGTCTGTCGACCATTGCCGCGCTGGACCGCCTCGTCGTCATGGACGCCGGTCGCATCGTCGAGCAGGGCTCGCATGCCGAGCTGCTGGCGCAGGGCGGCATCTATGCACGGCTGTGGTCGCACCAGAGCGGCGGTTTCCTGGGGCTGGACGACTGAGAGGGTTTCGCCACCGGCAATGCACGGTGGACGGGGTGGGGTCGTTTCATCCGCGGGGTTGGCCATTGACATGCTGCCTGGACCATCGACCGCCAACACTTGGCGGACCCCCCGCAGAACAGGGCGGATGGGGCGACATCTTGATGCCGCTTGCAGCTGCGCCGCTGCAGCACAGCGCTTCGCGACCTGACAATTCCGCGATGGAATACCTCAGCTTCGACCTCACCGACAGCTCCGACGGCATCCTCACGCTGCAAGCCATGGCCTCCACGCGGGCGGCGGGGCATGCGGCCGTGATGGACGAGGTGCATCAAGTTCTGGCCTGGGCGCAGACCGAGTTCGGCGGCCGGCAGGGGGCGGTGGAAGATGGCAACGCCTGGGACCACGAACTGCTGGTGCAGCACGAGGCGGGCGGGTGGGTGACCGTGACGCTGACGTTGAGCGCGTCGGCCGAGTTTGCGGGCGCGTTCCAGGCGGCGTTGGGCGACCCTGCCGAGGACTGAAGCTGCCGCCCGCAAGGTGGGGCCATGCCCTGCCGCGCGCGCCGGCCAGGCGGTTCGGGATTGACAGCCGCGGGCCATCGACATTCACTCGCGGCTCTCGATCAAGGGGAACGCAACATGGCGACAGGCACACGAGGTTTCAACTGGCGGTGGGCGGCGCTGGTGGCGCTGCTGGTCATCGGCGCCCCCGCGCGGGCGGCGTACTGGAACGTCTTCAATATCGAAGGGGAGTCGGCCGTCGGCGCGGACATCGTCACCTATGCCACCTTGGCCGACATGCTAGGCGACAGCAACCGGCTGGGCACCCACACGCTCAACGGCTTCGGCCGCAACATCGTCGGCTCCGGCTCTGATGGCAGCCGCTACTGGAACGTCTTCAACATCGAAGGTGAATCGGCGGTCGCTGCGGACATCGCCACCTATGCGAGCCTGCAGGACATGCTGACGGATGGCAACCGGCTGGGCACCTTCACGCTGGGCGGTTTCGGCCGGAACATCGTGGACGCCGGCTCGGACGGCAGGTTCTACTGGAGTGTCTTCAACATCGAAGGCGAGTCGGCGATCGGCGCCGACATCGTCACCTACGGCAGCTTGCTGGACATGATGAGCGACAGCAACCGGCTAGGCACCCACACGCTCAACGGCTTCGGCCGCAACATCGTCGGCTCGGGGTCCGATGGCATGCACTACTGGAACGTCTTCAATATCGAAGGCGAATCCGCGGTAGGCGCCGACGTTGTCACGTACGGCAGCCTGACCGACATGTTGAGCGACAGCAATCGGCTGTCCACCGCCACGCTCAACGGCTTCGGCAGGAACATCGTGGGCTCGGGTTCCGACGCGATGGTGGTGGCGCCCCCAACGCTGCTGGGCGAGCCGGGCACATTGCTGCTCGCCGGCCTGGCGCTGGCAGCGTCGGCTGCACGGCGGCGCCTGGCGCCGCTGGGCTGACGGGAACAGCCGCAGCCGCTGCAACACGCCTGCCCGTTCGTCGCGTCAATACAGATCCCGCGCCGCCAGCCTCACCTCCTGCAGCAGCTGCCTCGCCCCCGGTGACATCAGATGCCCTTCGCGCGTGATGATCCCGAATGCATCCATGTGGCACGGCAGCTCGATCGGCAGGATCGCCAGCACATTCAGCGATGCGTAATAACGCGCCACCTCCACGGGCATCACATGCAGTGAATCCGTCTGCTGCAACAGCGCCGTGATCAGGAGCAAGGCCGTCGTGTCCACCACATTGCCCGGCGGCTCCAGCGCCGCGCGGCGGAACATCAACTCCCACCGATGCCGCAGCACACTCCCGACCGGCGGGAGTATCCACGGCTGGGTTGCCAGGTCGGCGAGCTTCAAGTTGCCGGACTTGAGCAGCGGATGCCCCACGCGCGCCACCGCGCAGGCGGGCTCGACCGTCAGCTCCTCGTAGTGCATGCCGGCCGCACCTTCCTCTTCGACGATGCGGCCAATCATGAAGTCCAGCTTGCCGCGGCTCAGCATGTCCAGCAGCGCCTTGCTGCTGTCCATCTGCACGCCGATGCGCAGGCGGGGCGCCTGCAGCTTGATGCGTGAGATGGCGCGCGGCAGCAGGCCCATGGCGGGGGTCATGATGACGCCCACCTCGACCTGGCCGGACAGGCCATGTTTGAGGGCGACGATGTCGTCATGTGCCGCCGAAAGCGACGTCAGCGCCATGCGCGCGTGACGGATCATGGTTTCGCCGTAGAGCGTGGGCTCCATGCCGCGCGGGTGGCGCTCGAAGAGCTTCACGTCCAGCATGTCCTCCAGGTCCTTGAGCTGCTTGGACGCGGCGGGCTGCGTCATGCAGAGGACTTCGGCGGCGCGGTGGATGTTGCGCTCATCGTCCAGCGCGATCAGCAACAGCAGCTGGCGCGTCTTCAGCCGCGCGCGCAGGAACCAGTTGGGGTTGGGGCTGGCGTCGGTCAGGCCGCTGGCGTCATCGTCGTCTGGGCGGGCCATGTCAGCTGTCCGTTGCACGCGACGACACAGTCAATGCAACCACAGAGGCACAGAGGCGCAGACAAGCAGCCTCATTGCATTCCTCGGTGTCACTGTGCCTTTGTGGTTGCGTTTTGGTTTTCATATCAAGCGAGGTTCACACGCCCGTCGTTGGCCAGCACGCTGTTGATGTCGTCACCCGTTTCGTCCAGCTGCACCAGCGTGGCCTGGCGGGCGCCGAGCGGGTCGCGGGCCTGCAATGCGGTCAGGATGGCCTTGTGGCGCGGCAGCGAGAGCTCGTGCGTGTTGGGCAGCTGGCTGGACAGGGTGATGGACTCGCGCAGGGCCAGCGACAGCATGTTGCCGATGTAGGCCAGCAGGTCGTTGCCCGTGGCCTCGGCGATGCGGCGGTGGAAGGCCAGGTCGGGCTCCAGCAGCTCCTCGGTCGTCCTGGCGGCGGCCATGCCTTCATAGGCCTTGGCGATGGACGCGAGCTGCTCGTCCGTTGCGGCGCGGGCGGCCAGCGCCGCGGCGGCGGGCTCGAAGATCTGCCGCACTTCCAGCAGCGTCTGCACGAAGTCGCGCTGCGGGCGGGACTGGATGAGCCAGTACAGCACGTCGGGGTCCAGCAGATGCCACTCGTTGCGCGGCCGCACGATGGCGCCGGCGCGCTGGCGCGACACGACCAGGCCCTTGGCGACGAGCACGCGCACGGCCTCGCGCAGCACCGGGCGGCTGATCTCGTAGCGCTCCAGCAGCTGGGCCTCGGGCGGCAGCTTGTCGCCGGGCCGCAGCTCGCCGCCGACGATGGCCAGGCCCAGCTCGCTGACGATGCGGCCGTGCTGGCTCTTGCCCTCGGTCTGGGCGCTGTAGGTGGAATGGTCCGCTCGGGTTCGCATGGGCGCCAGGCCTGGAAAAGCCCGCATTATCGAAAGCGCGCGACGAAGCCGCCGCGTGGCGCCAACGTCAGCTTGGCGGCCGGCGCGGCGAGCTTGCCCTCGGCGAACTCGCGCTCGCCGGTGCCGTCGGTAATGAGCTGGCCTTCGGCCTGGCCGAGCCAGCCCAGGTCCAGCGAGATCTCGCGCGGCTGCTCGCCCGCGTTGAAGCCGGCGACGAACCACTGTTTGCCGGCGCGGCGCGCGATGACGGCGAAATGTCCCGGCTCACCGTCCAGGAAGCGCACTTCGTCCCACCGGCGCGGCAGTTCGCGCAGGAAGCCCTTCACATAGGCCGGCACGGTGGCCATGCCGTCGGGCGTCTCGGCGTAGTGCTGGATGCCGGACAGGAACAGCACGCTCTGCGCCAGCTCGAAGCCATTGCGCGTGGCACGCTTGATGTTGGGGATGTCGCCGAACACCATGGGCGTGAAGTCCATGGGGTCGAACAGGTTGCGCGTGAACGGGATCATGGCCGCCTGGCGGGCCACCTTGTCCTGGTCGTCCTGCGTGAAGGTGGCGAACTCGAAGCCCCGCACCGCCTCCACCGTCATCAGGTGGGGATAGGTGCGGCTCCAGCCGCGCGGCAGCGTGGCGCCATGGAAGTTCATCAGCAGGCCGGCCGCCGCGGACTCCTTCAACAGGTCCACGTAGTAGCCCATCATCGACGCGCCGTCGCCGCCGAAGAAGTCCACCTTCAGGCCCTGGATGCCCAGTGCCTTCATGCGTGCGAACTCCTTGGCGCGGTCGGCCGGGGTCAGCAGCGCGCTCTTCGGGGTCATGTCGGTGTCGTTCCAGGCGCCCGAGGAGTTGTACCAGGCGAGCAGGCCGACGTTCTTGCTCTTCGCGTAGTCGGCCAGTTCCTTCATCTTGGCGTCGCCGATCTTGCTGTCCCAGTAGGCATCCACCAGCGTGTAGTTCCAGCCCATGTCAGCGGCGTAGTCGATGAAGCGCTTCTGCGTGGCGAACACGGTGCCGTCGTCCTTCAGCAGGGCCCAGCTCCAGGATGCGTGGCCGGGCTTGAGCCTGGCCTTGTCGAAGGCCACGGCGGGCGCGGCGAGGTCGGTGCCCAGCGTGGACTCCATGACCGTCTTCAGCGAGCCGATGGCCAGCACGCGCCACGGCGTCGTCAACGTTCCGTCGATGTTGGCCAGCAAGTGGCCGCCGGTGGAGACCTCGCTGGCCTCGGGCAGGCCGATGCGGTAGACGCCGCCGGTGGCATCGCTGTGCAGGCGCGACGCGTGGAAGCGGCCGTCCATGCCGGCCTCGGTGAGGGCCACCCAGGTGCTGCCGGTGCGGAACAGCGCCGGGAACACCCAGCCGGCGTGCGAGGGCGCCTTGGTGCCCACCGGGATGTCGGCCTGGTAGTGCTCTTCATAGGACGGGTTGGTGCGCGCAAAGCCCGTCTTGGCCACGGCCATGGGCTGCAACCAGGCGCGCGCGTCGGCCGCGAATGCGAAACCGGTCAGCTCGTCCTTGAAAGTCTTGCGGCCCGCACCGGCCACCGTATAGCGCAGCGCCAGGCCGTCGTTGGAGGCGCGCAGCGTGACGCTGAACTGCCGACCCTTGGCGTTCGCGACGGTGAAGCTCTGCTCGTTGGCGCGGTAGTCCACCTGGCGCTTCTTGCCGGCAGCCAGCGCGTACTGCTCGCGATGGGGCTTCACCTGGGAGCTGCCCACGAGCTTCAGGCCGTTGGCGAAATCGCCTTGCTCCAGCAGCAGGCCCAGCCGCGAAGCCAGCAGCACCGGCTGGCCGGCGCGCTGCACGGTGTAGACCAGCTGCTGCTGCTCGTTGACGGACACGTCGACCTGGAGCTGGCCATCGGGGCTGCTCAGCGCCTGGGCGAGCGCGGGCAGGGCGAGCAGAAGCGAGGTGATGTAGCGCATGGTTGTCTCAGATGGAATAGGGGCCGTCGGCCACCGGCGTGCCGAAGTCTGGGAAGCCGTCCGCGCGCCAGCCGAAGGCCTGCACGCGCGCATGGCGGTTGGGGTCGTTCAACGGATCCCCGACGATGTCGCGGTAGTTGCGCGCGTGATAGACCAGCAGGTCGGTCGCGCCGTCGGGCGTCGTCGTGAAGCTGTTGTGGCCGGGCCCGAACTGGCTCGCTGATTCGTTGCTGCAGAACACCGGCGTGGAGGACTTGTGCCAGCTGTTCCGGTCCAGCAGGTCGGCGCTCTCGCCGGCCCACAGCAGGCCCATGCAGTAGTTGGCGTCGGTCGCGGCGGCCGAGTACGCGATCAGGACGCGGCCATGGCGCTTGAGGAGCGCGGGCCCCTCGTTGACGCAGAAACCGATGCGCTCCCAGGCCAGCTCGGGCCGGCTGATGCACACCGGCGCGCCGGCCAGCGTCCACGGGTTGGCCAGTTCGGCCAGGTAGAGGTTGCTCTCGGCCGGTGGACTCTTCTGCGCCCAGCACAGGAAGCGTCTGCCGGCGTGCTCGAAGGGCGTCGCGTCGAGCGAGAAGCCTTCCTCGGGGGTGAGGATCTGGCCGCGCTCGACCCATGGATCAATCATCGGATCTTGCCCCGAGCATTCGAGGACATACATGCGCAGCTTCCAGATGTCTTCGCGCTCGCTGGCGGCGAAATAGACGTACCAGCGTCCATCGATGCGGTGCAGTTCCGGTGCCCAGACGTGAAAGCTCATCGGGCCGCTGTCGTGTGCGCGCCAGATCAGCTTCGTCGGCGCGGCCGCGAGGCCGGCGACGCTGTCGGCGCCGCGGATCTCGATGGCGTCGTAGCGCGGCACCGAGGCGGTGAACCAGTAGCGGCCATCGACCAGTGTCAGGTGGGGGTCGGCGCGCTGCTCGACCACAGGGTTGCGCCAGGTGGGGCTCATGAGCGGACGGCCTTCGTGACGATGACATTCCACGAGGCGGGCTTGAGCAGCACGCGCAGCTGCTCGCCGTCGATGAGCACGCCGGGCAGCGGCTGCGGCGCGACGCGATCGGGCGCGTCGGCGGTGTTGGTGGCGTGCAGGTCGGCCGAGTGCAGTTGCTCGGCCAGCACGAGCTGGCGCGCGCCACCCAGGCCGCGCAGCGTGATGGACAGGTCCATCTCGTCGGTCAGGCTGCGGTTGAGCAGGAACACGGCGGTCTGCCCCGTGGCCGCGTCGTCGACGACGCTGGCGCAGAGATAGGGCACCTGCCCATGCAGCGCATTTGCATAACCCGGCGACCTCACCACCGGCCGCAAGACCTGGCCCCGCGCCCAGCGCGCCGCCTGGGCGAACGGGTGGAAGATCGTCTGCCGCCAGGCCGGCCCGCCGGGCTCGGTCATGATGGGGCCGATGACGTTGACCAGTTGCGCCATGCAGGCCACCTTGAGCCGGTCCGCGTGGTTCATCATCATCGTCAGCATGCCGCCGATCAGCAGCGCGTCTTCAGCGGTGTAGACCTCCTCCAGCAGCCGCGGCGCCTCCGGCCAGCCGGCCTGCCTGAGATGCTCGCCGTGGCGGGCGCGGTACCAGACGTTCCATTCGTCGAAGGACAGCATCAAACGCTTGCCCGAGCGCTTGCGCGCCGCGACCGAATCGGCAATCGCCACCGTGTCCCGGATGAAGCGGGCATTCGTCTCGATCTGCGCCAGGAAGCTCTCGGTGCTGGTGTCCGCGGGTGGCTTGACGAAATAGCTGTGCAGCGAGAGGTAGTCGACGAACTCGTAGCAGTGGTCGAGCACGCGGTCTTCCCAGATGCCGTAGGTGGGCATGTCATGGGCCGACGAGCCACACACGAAGAGTTCGATGGACGGGTCCACCCAGCGCATGACCTTGGCCGTCTCCTTGGCGATGCGGCCGTATTCGTCAGGGGTCTTCTGGCAGATCTGCCAGGGGCCGTCCATCTCGTTGCCCAGGCACCAGGACTTGATGCCGAACGGCTGCTCGGCGCCGTTGGCGCGCCGCAGCTCCGACAGCGCCGTGGCGCCTGGATGGTTGCAGTACTCGAGGTAGTGCCGCGCTTCGTCCGGCCCGCGCGTGCCGAGGTTGACGCCGAACATCGGCTCGATGCCGACGCGTTCGCACCAGGCCATGAACTCGTGCGTGCCGACCTGATTGGTCTCGGTCGAGAACCAGGCCAGGTCCAGCCGGCGCGGGCGCTGGTCCTGGGGGCCGACGCCGTCTTCCCAGTTGTAGCCCGACATGAAATTGCCGCCGGGGTAGCGCACGAGGGTGGCGCCCAGTTCGCGCGTCAGCGCGGCGACGTCGCCGCGGAAGCCCTGCTCGTCCGCGGTCGGGTGGCCGGGTTCGTAGATGCCGGTGTAGACGCAGCGGCCCAGATGCTCGACGAAGACGCCGAACAGGCGGCGGTCCAGCGGGGCGAGGTCGAAGTCGCGGTCGACGGTGAGAGAGGCTTGGAACGTCATCGACGGGCTTTCTGCAAGGCTTTGTTGACGCGCTTCTCGACGCTGGCCTGCACCTCGGCCACGGGCTTGGCGGAGATGAGCAGGTTGGCCACGTCCTCGCCGATCAGCAGTTCGATGGCGCGCTGGGTCGGCACATTGCCGGGCATGCCCGTGCCGGTGGTGGTGATCTCGGCCAGCGCCTCGCGCATGGGCAGCGCCCGGAAGGCAGCGCTCTCGGCCACGGTCTTGCTGACCGGCAGGTGGCCCGTGCGGGACCATTCGGCGCTGCGGTCCCAGACGAACTTCAGGAACTTCAGCGCCGCTTCATGCGCCTTCGTGTCCTGGGTGCCGCCCTTGAACAGGGCCCAGGCGTGGCCGTCGGCGAACACGGCCGGCTTCTCGTACAGCTGTGGGAAGGGGCGCACCGCGTAGCCGTCTTGCAGCGCGGACTCGGGTTTCTTCGATTCGCGCAGGAACTGGTCGATGGTCCAGGTGCCGACCACGACGACGCCCGCCCCGCCGTTCAGGAACGTCTGGTTGGCGGCGGCGTAGTCGAGGTTGGGCCGCACATGGCCCTCGCGGTAGAGCGTCTGCATCAGCGTCAGGGCGTTGGTCACCGCCGGCTGCTGCATGTGGATGGCCTTGCCGTCGGGCGCGAACAGCTGCGCGTTCTGCTGGGCCACCAGGGTCAGGAAGCTGCGGTTGTTGGCCGCCGTCTCGTTGGCCACGGCCCAGGCGAAATAGGGCTTGCCGGTGCGCTGCTTGAACTGCCGTGCCTGCGCCAGCAGCTCCCCGGGCGAGCGTGGCAGCACCGGCTGGCCGTCGGCGCCCGTCAGGCCGGCCTGCTTCATCAGGCGGGTGTTGATATGCCACAGCCAGGCCCAGGTGTCCAAGGGCAGCGCGTAGGTCTCGCCGTTGAAGGTGGTGCCGCGGCGGGCATGCTCGGTGAAGTCGTCCATCGGCACGCCGATGCGCTTGAAGTCCGCGTCCAGCGGCAGCACCAGTTTGCGGCGCACGTAGTCGCCCAGGGCAGACTCGTGCATGACGGCGACGGTGGGGATGTCCTTGGCGACGAGCCGCGCGGTGAGCTGGTCGTAGTAGGGGCCCCACTCGCCGATCTGCGTGCGCACGACGATGCCGTCGGTATTCGTCGCGTTGAACTCGTTGACCAGGGCCGTGACGATGCCGCACTCGCCGACGCCTTCGGACGCCTTCATCACCTGGCCGAACTGCGACTCGCAGCTGCCGAAGAAGCGCATCAGCGTGATCTCGGTCTTGCCGGCCTCGGGCGTGCGGGCGCCGCAGGCCGCAAGCAGCGCGGCGCACAGCAACAGGGTGGCGCGCTTCATCATGATTTGCCCGTCCCTGCGACGGCCGTCACCAGATGGCGCTGGAAGAAGAGGTAGAGCATCAGCGCCGGCATGCCGGCAAAAACGGCTTGAGCCATCAGGAAGCCCAGCCCTTCCGACTGCGCGAAGTTGGTCTGCGTGGAGGCGAGGCCGCGGGTCAGCGTGTACATCTCCGGCTGCGTCGCGATCACCAGCGGCCACAGATAGTCGTTCCAGCAGGCCAGGAAAGTGAAGATGCCGAGCGTGGCCTGCGCCGGCAGACTCAGCGGCAGGATGATGCGCAGGAAGGTCTTGAAGCGGGACGCGTTGTCCAACAGGGCCGCTTCCTCCAACTCGGCCGGAATGGCCTTGAAGTACTGCGTCATCAGATACACCCCGAAAGGCGCTGCCAGTCCCGGCAATGTCAGGCCGGCAATCGTGTTCTGCAGGTTCCAGTCCGAGAACAGCCGGTGCAGCGGGATGAAGACCGACTGCGACGGTACGGCCAGGCCGAACATGACGATGGCGAACAGGATCTTGCGGCCCGGGAACTCGCAGCGCGCAAAACCGTAGCCGGCCAGCGACGAAAGCACCAGCACGCCGGCCGTTTGCAGCAGCGCCACGATGGCACTGTTGGCCAGCCAGCGGAACACCTGCGAGGTCTGCAGGATGTCGAGGTAGTTGGCCAGCGTGTAGGGCGGCGCGAGGAAGACGTCGGTGCGGGTCAGCAGGAAGTCGTTGGGTTTGAACGACAGCGCCAGCACCCACAGCAGCGGCGCCATCCAGGCCAGCGCCAGGAGTGTGAGGGCGGCCATGACGAAGCGGTCGAACCAACCGCGGCGCAACAGCGGGTTCATCGCTGGCCTCCCTTGTCTCGTTCGAGCCAGAGCTGCGTCGACACGCCGACCAGCATGATCGCCAGCAGCACCTGAGAGGCGGCGGTGGCGTAGCCCAGCGACAGTTGCATGAAGGCCTGCTCGTAGATGAACTGCACGATGGGCCGCGTCGTGTTGTTGGGCCCGCCGTTGGTCATCAGCATGATCTGCGGGAAGACCTGGAACTGGCGAATGATCTCGATCAACGCCACCAGCACGATGGCGCGCTTGAGGCTGGGCAACGTGATGTGGGTCAGCACGCGCCAGCGCGGCGTGTTGTCCAGCGCGGCGGCCTCGTAGATGTCACTCGGGATCTGCTGCAGCGCCGACAGGAACAGGATCATCGGCAGGCCGATGATCCACCACACCGTGACGAGGGCGACCGTCAGCAGCGCGAGGTTGTCGCTGGTCAGCAGCGGCAGGTCGGGCAGGCCCAACGCATGGAAAAACTGCGCGATGAGGCCCCGCTCCGGCATCAGCGCGAGCTTCCAGACCAGGGTGATCAGCGTGACCGAGAAGACGGACGCGCAGAAGAAGGTGGCACGCAGCAGGGTGGCCAGCTTGCCCGGGCGGTTGAGCGCCAGCGCCAGCATCAGCGACAGGATCACGAAGATCGGCGTGCTGATCGCGACAAAGCGGATGGTGTTCCAGATGACCTGGTGGAAGACCTCGTCATCGAGCAGCTCCCGGTAGTTGCCCAGGCCCACCCAGAAGCTGTCGTTGGACAGCAGGTCGTGGTCGTGGAAACTGATCCACACGCCCTTGGCCAGCGGCCACAGCAGCAGCAGCGCGTAGAGGGCGACGAAGGGGAGGACGAAGAGGGCGTAGGCAGGGCGCGGAGCGCGCAGGCCGACGGTCGCGGCGGCGCTCATTTGTCCGCGCCTTTCGCCGTGCAGGGCTGGCGACCGGGGCATGCCACCAGGCCGCCGCTCACGACAAGGCCTCCTGCGCGTGATGCGCCCGCCCACTGTCATCAAACAGGTGTGCCTCCGCCACATCCAGGCTCACCGCCACATGCGAGCCGAGCTTTGGCGCCACGCCGGCCGGCACCGTCACGATCAACGGCGTGCCGCCTTCCAGCTTCAAATGCGCCAGCGTGCGCTCGCCGAGGAACTCAACCAGTTCGACGCGGCCTCGCAGCGGGCCCTGCTCTGCAACACGCAGGTTCTCCGGTCGCACGCCGAGCGTCAGGCCGTGTGCCGGCATGCCCTCGGTGGCGACGCGCGTCGTCACCCACTGGCCACCCGGCACCGTCACGACGACACGCCCGCGGTCATCCGGTGCGCGCTGCACCGGCACGAAGCCCATGCCCGGTGTGCCGATGAAGCTGGCGACGAAGCGCGTCGCCGGCCTGCGATACAGCTCCGCCGGTGTGGCCACCTGCTCGATGGCGCCGGCCCGCATCACGACAATGCGCGTCGCCAGGGTCATCGCCTCGATCTGGTCATGCGTGACGAACACCATCGTCGCGCCCAGGCGCTGGTGCAGCTGCGCCAGCTCCAGCCGCGTGCGCCCGCGCAGGGCCGCATCCAGGTTGGACAGCGGCTCGTCGAACAGGAAGATGCCCGGCTCCTTGACCACCGCGCGGCCAATGGCAACGCGCTGGCGCTGCCCGCCCGACAGCTGACCCGGCTTGCGGTCCAGCAGCGTGTCCAGCTCCAGCATGCGGGCCGACTCGGTGATGCGCCTGGCGATCTCTTCAGCAGGGATGCCGATGTTCTTCAGCCCGAACGCCAGGTTCTCGCGCACGCTCATGTGCGGGTACAGCGCGTAGTGCTGGAACACCATGGCCAGGTTGCGCTGCCCCGGCGGGGCGACCGTCACGTCGCGGTCGCCGATGAGGATGCGGCCACCGCTGACCTCCTCCAGCCCCGCCACCATGCGCAGCAAGCTGGTCTTGCCGCAACCCGAGGGGCCGAGGAAGACGACGAACTCGCCCTCGGCAACCTCCAGCGACAGGTTCTCGATGACCTGCACAGCGCCGTAGCGCTTGCGGACGTTCTCCAACTTCAGGCCAGCCACGGTGCTCGTCTCCGGTTCATTCTTCTTGTGCGACCACGGGCCAGCCGTCGTCGGACCAGGCCAGGCGCTTGAGGCGCAGATGCGGCTTGCCGCCCCGCGTGGTGTCATAGGCATGGTGGACCAGCCAGTCGCCGATGACATCCTGGTGGCCAGGGCCCTTCCAGCGCGCACCGGTGGCCGCCAGCAGCGGGGTGCCGCCGGCGTCCATCAGGTCCTTGCCGTCGCGGTCGAGGTAGGGCCCGGTCACGCTTCGGGCGCGGCCCACACGGACGTTGTAGGTGCTGTCGGCGCCCTTGCAGCACAGGTCATACGAGGCGAACAGGTAGACCCAGTCGCCACGACGCACGATCGTCGGCGCCTCGATGGCCGGGCTGCGCGCGATGAAGCGCGTGCTGCCCGTCGGGCGCAGGGTCCTGGCATCCAGAGCCGTCAGCCGCAGGCCGCCCCAGAAGGAGCCGTAGCTCAGCCACGGCTGGCCGTCGCGGTCGACGAAAAGGTCGGGGTCGATGGCGTTGAAGTTGTCCGTCGCCACGCTTTGCACGATCAGGCCATCGTCCCGCCATTCGCTGGCGTCCGGCCCCTCGCTGCTGGCCAGGCCGATGGCCGAGCGGTTCTTGCCAAAGGTCGAGATCGAGTACAGCAGCCAGGTGCGGCCCTGGTGCTGGAAGACCTTGGGCGCCCAGACGTCGAGGTTCTTCTGCTCGGGCACGGCGTCACGCCACCAGGCGGGAGCCTCGCTGAAGACGGGCGCCAGCCGGCGCCAGGTCTTGCCCTGGTCGGTCGACGCCAGCCGCTGCAGGCCCCTGCCGGTCGTGAAGACGAACCAGCGCTCGCCCTGGATCAGCAGCGTCGGGTCATGCGCGCCCGTGTCGCCCTCGGTTTCCAGCGCGAAGGCCTGTCCGGCAAGGAGCCAGGCCAAAGACAGGATCATCAGCAGTCGCATTTCATGCTCCTTTTGGAGCGCCGCATTCCGGCGACGCAGGATGCCGGCCTTCGCGCGACTGCCGTGGATCCGGCTTTGCCGGGCCCACAGCGGCGCCCCCTTGAGGGGGCCGGCGCAGCCGGTCGGAGGGTGGGCTATTTGCTCCAGCGCAGGACGAGGGGGTCGAGGCGCTTGGCCGCGTCCAGCAGGCCGGCACGCACCTCAGGGGTCATCGCGGGGAAGGGATGGCGCGGCGCATCGCTGTTGATGACGCCGCCTTCCTTCATCAGCGCCTTGGCGGTCAGGATGCCGCCCTGGCGATTCTCGTAATTGATCAGCGGCAGCCAGCGGCCGTACTGGACGACGGCCTCTTCGCGATCGCCACGGTGGAAGGCGTCGAAGATCAGCCGGATGCCGTCGGGGAAGCCGCCGCCCGTCATCGCGCCGGTGGCGCCGGCGTCGAGGTCGGCCAGCAGCGTGATGGCTTCCTCGCCGTCCCAGGGGCCTTCGATGGCCGCGCCGCCGACGCGGATCAGCTCTCGCATCTTGCTGGCGGCCTGCGGCATCTCCAGCTTGAAGTACTTCACGTTGGCGATCGTTGAAGCCATGCGCGCCAGCAGCGGCACCGACAGCGGTGTGCCGGCCACCGGGGCGTCCTGGATCATGATCGGGATCGAGATCGCGTCGGACAGGCGCTGATAAAAGCTCTCGATCTGGCCTTCCGACACGCGGAAGGTGGCGCCGTGGTACGGCGGCATGACCATGACCATGGCCGCGCCCAGCGATTGCGCGAGCTGGCTGCGCTCGATGCAGATCTGCGTCGAGTAGTGCGTTGTCGTGACGATGACGGGCACGCGGCCGGCCACGTGTTCAAGAATGGCGCGGGTCAACGTCTCGCGCTCGGCGTCGGACAGCACGAACTGCTCGGAGAAGTTGGCCAGGATGCACAGGCCCGTGGAGCCGGCGTCGATCATGAAGTCGATGCAGCGCAGCTGGCCGGGGAGGTCCAGCGTGCCGTCGGCGTGGAAGATGGTCGGGACGACGGGGAACACGCCGCGGTAAGGTCGTGCGAATGGGGTGGCGGATGCGCTCATGGATGCGGTCCCTTGTCTCTGTGGGAAGTTGGATCAGGCACCGGCAGGCGGCGCACGGCCAGCTGTCATCGCCGGCATGGTGTTCATTAAAGTATGACTATTTATGATTGATCATCGGGGTTAACCCGAAATCCACCGCCTTTGCAAACAAAAAAGTATGACTAATAATGCCCGCATCGCCTGGCCCATGCAGCCGGGTCGCATGCTGCAGGAGACCGCCCGATGAGTTCTTACGCCCGCTACCCCAGCCTGCAGGACCGCAGCGTCCTGATCACCGGCGGGGCCACCGGCATCGGCGAAACCCTGGTGGAGGCCTTTGCGGAACAGGGCGCCAAGGTGGCCTTCATCGACCTGGCCGCCGAAGAAGGCGGCGCTTTGGCCGCCCGCCTGGCCGGTTCGCGCCATACGCCGCTTTTCATGGCGGCCGACCTGTCCAACGTCGAGGCCCTGCGCGGGGCAATAGCCGCACTGCGCGAACGCAGCGGCCCCTTCACGGTGCTGCTGAACAACGCCGCCAACGACAAGCGCCACGCTGTTGAAGACACCACGCCCGAGTTCTGGGACGCCAGCGTCGCCGTCAACATCAAGCACCAGTTCTTCACCGCCCAGGCCGTGCTGCCCGACATGAAGGCCGCCGGTGGCGGCAGCATCATCAACTTCGGCTCCATCAGCTGGATGCTCAAGCAGGGCGGCATGCCGGCGTACACCGCCAGCAAGGCCGCAGCGCAGGGCCTCACGCGCTGCCTGGCGCGCGACTTCGGTCCGCACGGGATCCGCGTCAACACGTTGGTACCGGGCTGGGTGATGACCGAGAAGCAGCTCAAGCTCTGGGTCACCGAAGAGACCAAGCAGGAGATCGCCAAGGGCCAGTGCATCAACGCGCCGCTGATGCCACGGCACATCGCCGCGATGGCGCTGTTCCTTGCGGCGGACGACAGCGCCATGTGCACGGCGCAGGACTTCATCGTCGACGGCGGTTGGGCGTGAGCATGGAATGCCGCGAGTACGGGCAGCTGCCCGATGGCCGCGCTGTCCACGAGTACACGCTGGGCAACGGCCTCGGCCTGAAGTTGACCGCCATCACGCTGGGCGGCATCGTCACCGGCCTTTGGGTGCCGGACAGGCAGGGCCAGGCAGGCAATGTCGTGCTCGGCTTCGACAACCTCGACGACTACGTCCACCGCAACCCATCCTTCGGCATCATCGTCGGCCGCTACGGCAACCGCATTGCCGGTGCCAGCTTCGAACTTGACGGCCAGACCCACACGCTCAGCTGCAACGACGGCCCCAACTGCCTGCATGGCGGCACCGAGGGCTTCGGCCACCGCCTGTGGACGGCCGCGCCCGTCGAGCCCCCGGATCGCCTGCCCGGCGAGGCCGAGGCGCTGATCTTCAACCTGACCAGCCCGCATGGCGAGCAAGGTTTCCCCGGCGAGCTGCAGGTCAGCGTGCGCTACTCGCTGAGCGCAACCGACAACAGTTGGCGCATCGACTACCTGGCCACGACCGACCGCGCCACTGTCGTCAATCTGACCCATCACGACTACTTCAACCTCGCCGGCGATGGCAGCGTGCTGCGCCACCGGCTGACGATTCCGGCGTCGCGCTACAGCGAGGTCGACGCCCACCTGATCCCGCAGCGTCATGCGTCGGTGGCGGGCACGCCGTTCGACTTCCGCGCGCCCAGTGCCATCGTCACGCGCATCCGCAAGGCCCACCCGCAACTGCTGCTCGCCAAAGGCTATGACCACAACTGGCTGCTCGACGGCGATCTCGATGCCGACGGCCTGCGCCCAGCCGCGACGCTGGAAGACCCGCATTCCGGGCGTCGCATGGACGTGCTGACGAGCGAGCCCGCCATCCAGTTCTATTCCGGCAACTTCCTCGACGCCAGCCTGGCGGGCCCCGGCGGGCGCATCTATCGTCAAGGCGACGGCCTGTGCCTGGAGACCCAGCACAACCCCGACTCGCCGCACCACGAAGCCAGCGACGACTGGCCCAGCACCGTGCTGAGGCCGGGCCAGGTGTTCCGCAGCACCACAATCCACCGCTTCTCGTGAACCGCTGAAGCATCGCCATGGACCTGCCCGCCCACCAGCTGACGATGACGGTGCTGATGACACCGGACACCGCGAATTTCGCCGGCAACGTCCACGGCGGCAACATCCTCAAGCTGCTCGACCAGGTGGCTTACGCATGCGCCAGCCGCTACGCCGGCCGCTATGTCGTCACGCTGTCGGTCGACCGCGTCATCTTCCGCCAGGCCATCCACGTCGGCGAGCTGGTCACCTTCCTGGCCAGCATCAACATGACCGGCACCTCGTCGATGGAAGTCGGCATCAAGGTCGTGGCCGAGAACATCCGCACGCAGGCAACCCGCCACGTCAACAGCTGCTACTTCACGATGGTGGCCGTGGGCGACGACAACAAACCCGTGGCCGTCCCGCCGCTGCGGCCTTTCACCCCGGACGAACGCCGCCGCCACGCCGCGGCCCTCGCCCGCAAGCAGGCGCGCGCCAGCCTGGAAACCTCGCCCGATGCCCACTGAACACCCATTCGTCCTCGCCGTCGCCCAGGCCCACGGTCTCGGTGAAGGCCTGCAATGGCATGCGCCCAGCGGCCGCTGGTGGTGGACCGACATCGAAGGGGCCTGCATCTATGCCTGGACGCCCGGCGCCGGCGCCGGCGCCACGCTGCAGGTGCGCCTGCCCGAGCGTGTTGGCTGCTTCGTTCACGCGCGCTCCGGCGCCATCGTGCTGGCGATGGCCAAGCGGCTTGCACGCCTGACGCTGCCCGACCTGCAGGCCACCGGCAGCATCGCCGGCGAACCCGAAACCATCGCGCCGCTGGAAGCCCAGCTGCCCACCACGCGCGCCAATGACGGCCGCTGCGACCGCAGCGGCGCCTTCGTCTTCGGCACGTTGGACGAGGCCGAGCCGCGCCAGCCCATCGGCAGCTTCTACCAATACACCCTGGCGAGGGGCCTGCGCCGCCTGCCGCTCGACGGTGTGGCCATCGCCAACAGCATCTGCTTCAGCCCCAACGGCCAGCGCATGTACTACTGCGACACGCCGAGCCGCCGCATCTTGGTCTGCGACTACGACTCGGCCAGCGCCCGCGTCAGCGAGCCGCGGGTGTTCGTGAAGAAGGACGCGCAGGACGGCTATCCCGACGGCTCCTGCGTTGATGCCAAGGGCTGCCTGTGGAACGCCGAATGGGGTGCAGGGACGGTGGCGCGCTACGCACCCGACGGCCGGCAACTGGGCCGCTATTCGGTCCCCGTCAGCAACACCACCTGCCCGGCCCTTGGCGGGCCTGCCGGCGACCAGCTCATGGTCAGCACCGCGCGCGAGGGCCTCAGCACGGCCGACCTGATGGCCCGGCCGCTGTCCGGCAGCCTGTTCGGCATGGCCGTCGAGCCTGGGCTCTACCTGGCCGAGGTGCTGTTCAACGACGCCTGATCGGCGTCATTTGCCAATGCAAAAGCTGCTGAAGATGACACCCAGCAGCTCGTCGGCGGAGAAGGCGCCGGTGATCTCGCCGAGGGCGTCGTGCGCCAGGCGCAGCTCCTCGGCCAGCAGGTCCAGCGCCGCATCGCGCTGAGCGGCGACCTCGCGTGCCAGCGCCAGGTGCTCGGCCGTGCGGGCCAGTGCCTGCACATGCCGCTCGCGGGCGATGAAGAGGCCTTCCGGCACGGCCTGCCAGCCGGCCGTCCGCAGCAGGCGCTGGCGCAGTGCTTCGAGCCCGGCCCCCGTCTTCAGGCTCAGCGCAATTTCGCCCTCGGGCGCGGCGGCGAGGTCGGCCTTGTTGAAGACCTGCACGATGCGGCTCGCATCGACGCCGGTCAGCCGCGCGCGGATGCGCTCGTCCTCGGTCTCGTAGTCCGCCTGGCCGACGCGGCCCAGGTCGTGCAGGAAGAGCAGCACGTCGGCATCGGCGATGGCATCCCAGCTGCGTGACACGCCGATGCGCTCGACCTCGTCGGCGGTCGCGTCGCGCAGGCCGGCCGTGTCGGTGATGTGCAGCGGCACGCCTTCGATCTGGATGGTCTGGCTGACCTTGTCGCGCGTCGTGCCGGGGATGGGTGTGACGATGGCCAGTTCGGCGCCGGCCAGCGCGTTCAGCAGCGAGCTTTTTCCGACGTTGGGCTGGCCGGCGAGCACGACCTTGAGTCCGTCGCGCAGCAGCGCGCCCTGGCGCGTGCGCGCCTGCACGGCGCCCAATTGCGCCGTCAGCCGATCCAGCCGGCCGAAGGCATCGGCCTTCTCCAGGAAGTCGATCTCTTCTTCCGGGAAGTCCAGCGTCGCCTCGACCAGCATGCGCAGCTGGATCAGCTGGTCGCGCAGCACACCGACCTCGTGCGACAGCGCGCCGCCGAGTGCGCGGCTGGCGCTGCGCGCGGCCGCTTCGGTGCTGGCGTCGATGAGGTCGGCGACGGCCTCGGCCTGGGCCAGGTCGAGCTTGCCATTCAGGAAGGCGCGCTGCGTGAACTCGCCCGGCTCGGCCAGCCGCACGCCGCTGCCGGCTTGGATCACGCGTGCCAGCAGCAGCTGCATGACGACAGCCCCGCCGTGGGCCTGGAGTTCCAGCACGTGTTCACCGGTATAGGAATGCGGGGCCGGGAAGTGCAGCGCCAGGCCCTGGTCTATTGAGCTGCCGCTTGCGTCTCGGAACGGCAGGTAGGTGGCCTCACGTGGTTTGAGCGTGCGGCCACAGACGGCTTCGATGATCGGTGCCAGGTCTTGCGGCGACGACACGCGCACGATGCCGACGGCGCCGCGCCCGGGCGCGGTGGCGATGGCGGCAATCGGGTCGCCATGTCGGGTCAGTGAGCGGGCGAGCATGGTGCGATTGTCGCGGCCCGAAAAGAAACAGCCGCTCGATGAGCGGCTGTGTCGGGCATTGGCGCGGGGGAGGCCAGTTTCGGTCGCTCTCGTGAGCCCCGTCCAGGCCGGTGTTCTCTGCCCCGCGAAGCCATTGAACTGCTAACCGCAGGCAGAAAGTAGCCCCCGGCTGCGGGGGCTGTGCAGATTCACGTGACTCAGTTCACGCCCATTTGCTTGTTGATCATCCACTGCTGAGCGATGGACAGGATGTTGTTCGTCAGCCAGTACAGCACCAGGCCGGCCGGGAAGACGAAGAACATGACGCCGAAGGCCACGGGCATGATCCACATCATCTTCTGCTGCATGGGGTCGGCGGCCGGCGGGTTGAGCCAGACCTGGAACAGGCTGGTCGCCATCATCAGCAGCGGCAGGATGAAGTAGGGGTCCCGCACGGACAGGTCGGTGATCCACAGAATCCACGGCGCCTGGCGCATCTCGACGGTGGACAGCAGCACCCAGTACAGCGCCATGAAGATGGGCATCTGCGCAAAGATGGGCAGGCAGCCGCCGATGGGGTTGACCTTCTCCTCGCGGTAGATCTTCATCATCTCCTGCTGCATTTCCTGCGGCTTGTCCTTGTAGCGCTCCTTGAGTTCGGCGACGCGGGGCGCGACGGCCTTCATCTTGGCCATGGACTTGTAGGCGCTGGCATTCAGCCAGTACAGCGCGATCTTCAGCAGCACGACGAGGGCGACGATGGTCCAGCCCCAGTTGCCGATGAAGCCGTGCAGCTTGTCGAGCAGCCAGAACAGCGGCTCGGCCAGGATGGTCAGCACACCGTAGTCCTTGACGCGCTCCAGGCCGGGGGCGAGCTTGGCGAGGTTGTTCTCCTCCTGCGGACCGGCGAAGAGCGTGGCCTGCTGCGTCGTGCTGGCGCCGGGCGCCAGCGTGGGCAGCGTGAAGACCATGCCAGTGGCATAGGTGTCGCCGCGCACGCCGGCCTGGCCGGGCAGCTTGCGCACGAAGAACTCGCGGCTGGCCTGCTCGTTGACGAGCCAGGCGCTGGCGAAGTAGTGCTGGATCATCGACACCCAGCCGTCGGTCGCCTGCTTCTCGATGTCGACCTTGTTCTTGTCGATGTCCTCGAAGGTGACGGTCTGGAACTTGGCCTTGTCGCTGTAGACGGCGGGGCCGGTGAAGCTGGGCGTGAAGGCCGCTCCGCCGGTCACGGTGCTGCCATCGCGCACCAGTTGCAGGTAGACCTGCGGCGTGACGGCAGCGCTGCCGGCGTTGATGACCTCGTGCGTGACGCCGATCGCGTAGGCGCCGCGCTTGAAGGTGTAGGTCTTGATCAGCTTGACGCCACCCACCTCGGGTGACTCCAGGCGCAGCTTGACCTCGTCAGCGCCGGCCTCCAGCTCGCGCGGGCCTTCAACGGCCGTCATTGGCGTGTTGTGCGTCGGCAGCGGCGCCGGGCCGCCCACCAGACCGGTCTGGGCGCGGTACTGCTGGCCCGCGTTGAACAGCACGACCGGCTGCGGCTTGAACTCGGGCTTCTTCTGCAGTCCGATCATCTGCAGCAGCTGGTCGGTGACGTCGGGGTCGTAGGACGTCAGGTACTTGGGCAGCTCGGCACGGACGATGTCGCCGCCAAGCGTGTCGACCGTGACGGTCAGCACGTCGGTGCTGATGGTGATCTTCTCGGACGGCGCTGCTGCGGCGGGCGCGGGCGCGGTGCCGGTCGCCTGTCCCGCACCGACGATGGCGGAGGGCACGCCGCCGGACGCGGGCGTGCCCGGCGCCGTCGACACGGCCTTGGGCGGCGCGGGGCTGAACATCGAGGGTTGCCCGTTGTGCTTCTGCCAGCCGTCCCAGAGCAGGACGAGGGACATGGTGAACACCACCCACAGCACGGTGCGGCGAATATCAGTCATTGGGAGACTCGGACGAGGAAGAGGACGCGCAGGTGCGCGCCAGGGAGGGACAGATGAGGCGCGAAAACAGCCGCGGCGCATTGTCAAGCACGCGGTCAGGCACGGGGTCGTGCCCGCCGGCGCACAGCGGGTGGCAGCGCAGGATGCGATGCACGGTCAGGTAGCTGCCGGCCAGCGCACCGTGCTTTTCAAGCGCGGCGAGCGAATAGCGCGAACAGGTGGGCTCGAAGCGGCAGGCGTTGCCCAGCCAGGGGCTGAGCAGGAGACGGTAGCCGCGCACGACGGCCATCAGCACGCGGGCGGGCCAGCTCGGCCTCATGCTGGCGCTCCGGCTTTCGGCGCGGCAGGGGCCAACGCGCGGTCCAGCAACTGGGCCAGCTCGGCACGTGCGGCCTGGCGCAGCGCATCGGATGCGGCGCTCGGGAACTTCTGGCGGTCAAACGGCGAACGCAAGCGGACGACCCACAAACCCGGTGGCATGCCGGGGCGCTCGGCAAATGCGGCGCGGATCTGGCGCTTCAAGAGTGCCCGCGTCACCGAGCGCTTGGCGTGCCGCTTGGGCACGACGATGCCCACCCAGCAGTCGCGGGGCGGGCTCTGTTCCACAACATTGTGGGCAGCTTGTGTGTCGCCTGTTGATAACTCGGCCTGGGCTGTGCGTAACTTTGCAGCTGCCCAGGGCTTCGGCGCCGGGTTGGCCGAGAGATGATGCAGCGCGAAGTGGACGCTGCGCGAGCGGCTCGGGCGGGCAAGAACCCGCTCGAAGTCCACCGGGCGTTGGATGCGACCGATCATCGGGAGCCCGGATGCGGGCGACGCGGGAGCGCCGCCTTGTGCGACAAGACCTTAGACGGCCAGGCGCTTGCGGCCCTTGGCGCGGCGAGCGGCGATGACCGCACGGCCACCGCGCGTCTTCATGCGCACGAGGAAGCCATGGGTGCGGGCGCGGCGGGTCTTGGAGGCTTGGTAGGTACGCTTCATGGGGAACCCCTTTTGAGGCTTTTGAGGGTTTGTTCGGTCCGGGCACAGCGGTTGGCACCCGGGCAGGAAATGCCCGAAGCATGTCGGGCAAGAAAAGCGCACGGCGATAAATCGCAGTGCGCGAAAACCCGGCATTACAGCAGATGCCGCAACACCGGTCAATAAGTCACCCGTCTCAAGCCGGGTTTGCCAGGGATTGACCCCCGTCCGAATTCTGTGGATAACCCGTCCTTCGGTGGCCTCCGGTCCGTACAATCCGGCCGCTCGAAAAGAAGTTTTCCACAATGAGCCAAGAAGAACAGAGGGTGGATGGGGTGCAGGTTTTGAAGGTGGGCGAACAGAGCGTCGGTTCGGCGGATTGGGCAACGGAGCTGTGGCGTCGTGGGTGCGAGCGCCTGGCCACCGAGCTGCCCGAGCAGCAGTTCAATACCTGGATCCGCCCCCTGCCGCCGGCCACGCTGGCCGGCGAAGGCGCCCCTGAAACCGCCCTGGTCGCAACGCTGAAGGTGCCCAACCACTTCAAGCGCGACTGGATCCGCCGCCAGTACGCGGCCCGCATCGAGGCCATCCTGACCGAACTGGCCGGTCGGCCGACTCGGCTGGAGCTGTCGCTGACGGCGCGCGAGCCGTCCGGCGCGCCCGTCGCCACGCCTGCATCGGCCCCAGGTGCCGCACCGTCGCCGCAGGCATCGGGGCAGCCGGAGTCCGGCGCCGCCCAGCGGCCCACCGCCACCACGGCCAGCACCATGATGCTGCCCTCGCAGGCGCCTGCCTCGGCCAAGCACCGCATCAACCCGCTGCTGACCTTCGACACGCTGGTGCCGGGGCGCGCCAACCAGATGGCACGCACCGCCGCCCTGCACGTGGCCGGCGCGCCGGGCATCACCTACAACCCGCTGTTCATCTACGGCGGCGTCGGCCTGGGCAAGACTCACCTGATCCATGCTGTCGGCAACGCGCTGCTGAAGGACCGCCCGGACGCCCGCGTGCTCTACCTGCACGCCGAGCAGTTCATCTCCGACGTCGTCAAGAACTACCAGCGCAAGACCTTCGACGAGCTCAAGGCCAAGTACCACTCGCTGGACCTGCTGCTCATCGACGACGTGCAGTTCTTCGCCGGCAAGGACCGCACGCAGGAAGAGTTCTTCAACGCCTTCGAGGCGCTGCTGGCCAAGAAGGCGCACATCATCATGACGTCGGACACCTACCCCAAGGGGCTGGTGGACATCGACGAGCGCCTGACGTCCCGCTTCGACGCCGGCCTGACCGTCGCCATCGAGCCGCCCGAGCTGGAGATGCGCGTGGCCATCCTGATCAAGAAGGCCGAGGCCGAGGGCACGCCGATGCCCGAGGACGTCGCCTTCTTTGTCGCCAAGAACGTGCGTGCCAATGTGCGCGAGCTGGAGGGTGCGCTGCGCAAGGTGCTGGCCTATGCCAAGTTCTCGCACAAGGAAATCAGCATCACGCTGGCCCGCGAGGCGCTCAAGGACCTGCTGTCCATCCAGAACCGCCAGATCGGCGTGGAGAACATCCAAAAGACGGTGGCCGACTTCTACAAGATCAAGGTCGCCGACATGTACTCCAAGAAGCGTCCGGCCAGCATTGCCCGGCCGCGCCAGATCGCGATGTACCTGGCCAAGGAGCTGACGCAAAAGAGCCTGCCCGAGATCGGCGAACTCTTCGGTGGCCGCGACCACACGACCGTGCTGCACGCGGTGCGCAAGATCGGCGGCGAGCGTCAGAAGAACACCGAGCTGAACCAGCAGCTGCACGTGCTGGAGCAGACCTTGAAGGGCTGAGGCGGATTGCCGCTTCGGGTTGACCCGCAGGACCCGCCAAACCGGCGGGGCACCGTTTCCGGGCGACAATCGCAGCTTCACGCGCGCGCGCGTTTTTGGGCTTGACCCCAGCTGAAATCTCTCCCTCCAAGAGGTCCTCATGATCGTTTTGAAAGCTCCCCAGGATCAGGTGCTCGGCGCGCTGCAAGCAGTGGCCGGCATCGTCGAGCGGCGCCATACGCTGCCCATCCTGGCCAATGTGTTGATCCGCAAGACCGGCAACCAGGTGGAGCTGACGACCAGCGACCTCGAGATCCAGGTACGCACCACGGTGCAGTTCGACGGCGACGCCGGCAACCTGTCCACCACCGTCGGCGCGCGCAAGCTCATCGACATCCTGCGCTCCATGCCGAGCGACCAGGTCGTCAGCCTGACGAGCAACGCCAACAAGATGACGCTGCAGGGTGGCAAGAGTCGCTTCACACTGCAGACCCTGCCGTCCGACGATTTCCCGCTGGTGCAGGAGGCTGCCGACTTCGGCCCCGCGTTCAGCGTGCCGCAGAAGGCGCTCAAGGGCCTGATCAACCAGGTTCACTTCGCGATGGCGGTGCATGACATCCGCTACTACCTCAATGGCATCCTGTTCGTCGCCGAAGGCAAGAACCTGACGCTCGTCGCCACCGACGGCCACCGCCTGGCCCTGGCCCAGGCCGAGCTGGACACCGATATCCCCAAGCAGGAAGTCATCCTGCCGCGCAAGACGGTCCTGGAGCTGCAACGCCTGCTCAAGGACGGCAAGGGTGAAGACGAGAACGCTGCCATCGAGATGCGCTTCGCCGGCAACCAGGCCAAGTTCAGCTTCGGCGGCATGGAGTTCGTCACCAAGCTCGTCGAGGGCAAGTTCCCCGACTACAACCGCGTCATTCCCAAGAACCACAAGTTCCGCCTGACGCTCGGCCGCGCGCCGCTGCTGTCCAGCCTGCAGCGCGCCGCCATCCTGACCAGCGAGAAGTTCAAGGCCGTGCGCCTGAGCTTCGAGCCCGGCCTGCTGTCCATCGCGTCCAGCAACGCCGAGCAGGAGGAGGCCAAGGAAGAGATCGAGATCGACTACGCCGGCGACAGGATCGAGACCGGCTTCAACGTCACCTATCTGATGGACGCCCTGGCCAACATGAGCCAGGACATGGTCTGCATCGACCTCAACGACAGCGCCAGCAGCGCGCTGTTGACCATCCCCGATACCACCGGCTTCAAGTACGTCGTGATGCCTATGCGGATCTGACGATCCGCATAGGCATTGCATGCCTGAACGGTCTGCACCCCCCAGCCCCCCGCCGAGCGGGGGGCTCTAGTTTGAGTTTGGAGGGCCGCTCCGCGGCCTTGAGAGTGCCCCATGAGTGATGTTTCCAGCAGCGCCGACCACCCCGATGGCCTGAACGCCAACCAACAGGCGGCCGCAGCGGCCGAGGCCAAATCGGGCGCGGTCTACGACGCCAACTCCATCCAGATCCTGGAAGGCCTGGAAGCCGTGCGCAAGCGCCCGGGGATGTACATCGGCGACACCTCCGACGGCACCGGCCTGCACCACCTCGTCTTCGAGGTGGTGGACAACTCCATCGACGAGGCCCTGGCCGGCCACTGCGACGACATCGTCGTCACCATCCATACCGACAACTCCATCTCAGTCATCGACAACGGCCGCGGCATCCCCACCGGCGTGAAGATGGATGACAAGCACGAGCCCAAGCGCTCGGCTGCCGAGATCGCGCTGACCGAGCTGCATGCCGGCGGCAAGTTCAACCAGAACAGCTACAAGGTCTCCGGCGGCCTGCACGGTGTGGGCGTGAGCTGCGTGAACGGCCTGTCCAAGTTCCTGCGCCTGACGGTGCGCCAGAACGGCAAGGTGCACTTCATGGAGTTCGCCCAGGGCATCCCGCAGGACCGTGAGATCGTCATGGTGGGCGGCGTCGAGACCAGCCCGATGAAGATCACCGGCGAGACCGACAAGCGCGGCACCGAAGTCCACTTCCTGCCCGACACCGAGATCTTCAAAGAGAACAACGACTACCACTACGACATCCTCGCCAAGCGCCTGCGCGAGCTCTCGTTCCTGAACAACGGCGTCAAGATCCGCCTGGTCGACGAGCGCAACAACAAGGAAGACAACTTCGCCTATGTCGGTGGCGTCAAGGGCTTCGTCGAGTTCATCAACAAGGGCAAGACCACGCTGCACCCGAACATCTTCCACGCCATCGGCGACAAGATGAGCGACCAGCAGACCAACATCGGCGTCGAAGTCGCCATGCAGTGGAACGACGGCTTCAACGAGAACGTCCTCTGCTTCACCAACAACATCCCGCAGCGCGACGGCGGCACCCATCTCACCGGCCTGCGCGCCGCGATGACCCGCGTCATCAACAAGTACATCGAGGACAACGAGCTGGCCAAGAAGGCCAAGGTCGAAGTTGCCGGCGACGACATGCGCGAAGGCCTGGCCTGCGTCGTCAGCGTCAAGGTGCCCGAGCCCAAGTTCAGCTCGCAGACCAAGGACAAGCTGGTCAGCTCGGAAGTGCGCGGCCCGGTGGAAGACATCGTCTCGCGCCTGCTGACCGACTACCTGCTCGAGAACCCCGCCGACGCCAAGATCATCTGCGGCAAGATCCTCGACGCCGCTCGCGCCCGCGAGGCTGCGCGCAAGGCCCGCGAGATGACGCGCCGCAAGGGCGTTCTCGACGGCCTGGGCCTGCCCGGCAAGCTCGCCGACTGCCAGGAGAAAGATCCGGCGCTGTGCGAGATCTACATCGTCGAGGGCGACTCCGCCGGCGGCTCGGCCAAGCAGGGGAGAGATCGCAAGTTCCAGGCCATCCTGCCGCTGCGCGGCAAGATCCTCAACGTCGAGAAGGCGCGCTACGAGAAGCTGCTGACCAGCAATGAAATCATCACGCTGATCACCGCGTTAGGCACCGGCATCGGCCGCGGCGCCGGCAGCGACGACTTCAACCCCGACAAGCTCCGCTACCACCGCATCATCATCATGACCGACGCGGACGTCGACGGCGCCCACATCCGCACCCTGCTGCTGACCTTCTTCTATCGCCAGATGCCCGAGCTCTGCGAGCGCGGCCACATCTACATCGCCCAGCCGCCGCTCTACAAGGTCAAGGTCGGCAAGCACGAGCAATACCTGAAAGACGCGCCCGAGCTCGACAGCTTCCTGCTCAAGGTCGCGCTGCAGGATGCGAGCCTGGACACCGGCACGGGCAACACCTTGAAGGGCGACACCCTCGACACGCTGGCCCGCAAGTACGTGGCCGCCCAGTCGGTCATCACCCGCCTGTCCAACTGGATGGACATCGAGGCCCTGCACGTGCTGGCCAACGGCCTGGCCCTCAAGCTCGATACCCGCGAGGAAGCCGACGCCAGCGCCGCCAGCCTGAAGGGCCTGCTGCACGATGCGCTGGTGACGGTCGAGACCGACCCGCGCACCGACAAGTTCTTCCTGAAGATCGCCCGCACCCACCACGGCAACGTGCGCGCCAGCGTCATCCACGCCGACTTCGTCCACGGCGCCGACTACGAGGTGCTGGCCGACGCGGGCCTGAGCTTCCAGGGCCTCATCCAGCCTGGCGCCATCGTGCGCAAGGGCGAGGGCGAGAAGGCCAAGGAAGCCAAGGTCGAAGACTTCCGCGCCGCCATGGCCTGGCTGATGAGCCAGGCCGAAGGGGCCGTCGGCCGTCAGCGCTACAAGGGCCTGGGCGAGATGAACCCCAGCCAGCTCTGGGAAACGACCATGGACCCCACCGTGCGCCGCCTGCTGCGCGTGCAGATCGACGACGCCATCGAGGCGGACAAGGTCTTCACCATGCTGATGGGCGACGAGGTCGAGCCGCGGCGCGACTTCATCGAGAGCAATGCGCTGAGGGCGGGGAATATCGACGTTTGATTCGATTGCTGTCGGGTGCCACAGAAAGTGGAATCTTTGCCAAGTAAGTGAAAACTTTTTGCCGCAGATAGTGGAACGGTCCGCTGGACCTTGTAAAGCGAACGCCCGGACTTACCGGGCGTTTTTTATTGCACTAGGAAATCTTTGAAGCCAGCGACCTACTTCTTCGTCTCGCGAAAATGAATTCGGACGCAGGCGTAATGGTGATTTCTTCGGGGCTACCGAACAGTGGACTGGCTTTCAAGCCGTGGACATACTCGCTGCTGATGCAGGCGTCGACTGTGACCGTTCCGCAATGGCTTGATTGAACTTCTGTTCGATAACTGATCTCAGCCCATTCTGTACTTCGGAGGAAATTAGCCTCTTTGCGTCGGCATTCGGGGAGTCTTTGAAAGACCAGCGTGCTACTTCGAATATCAATTCGGAGCTTGGTGACACTATTCGAGTTCCACTGAAGGAAAAGGTGACGCGACACTCCCCTTCGTTGGCTGCGACCTTAAATGGGAAAGTCACGTCCATCCGTAGGATGTAATAGTGTTTGTAATATTTTTCGTCACTGATGAGAAAAATATCGTTAAGCCGCTCGCCGTCGACATTGAATTTCCTCACCGTTTGCTTCATCCAAGAAATCTGCGGATCATCTGGCAGTGCAGGGCCATTTGAATCAAGGCAAATTTCAATATCGTTTACGCCCCCTGGCGAAAGGCAGCCGGCGTGTCCTGCGGTTAGTCGCTTGAAATAGCGGACTCGCTCTTCGTTAGTCAATGCTCCGAAGGTAACGGTAAGCGGCTCATCTTCCTTCACTAAATTCTGTCCATGCAGCAGCTTTGCGACGCGAGCTGCAATCTTCTTATTGACCTGCTCTGTCTCCTTTGAAGAGTGCGTCGAGGTGAATTCGAGCTTCAATGCTCCACCTTGGCGCTCAATGGTGACCTGAGCATCGAAACTAAGCTCTCGTTGAATCCAATCCTTACTGTAGTCTTGTCGTACTACTTGGTATGGAATGGAAATCTTGTCGCCATCGACGACGATCTGTGGATTGGTTACGAAATCCACCCCGGACATTGAGCCCAAGATGTCAAATGAATCATCGAAAAGGTCTTTCTTCAGCGGGGTGATCCAGTCGGACTCCTTTGCAACAAGGTCCAACCCAGCCACTTTCACCTTAGGGAGAGATTCCCGATTAACACCGCTTTCGATAAGGCGAGTAAAGTTGTCTGGCGTTAAGAGTGTGGCCGAAAGCAAAGGCACCGTGATTGACTTGTCAGAATTGCCGACAAATATGCCCTTTTCCTTCAATGATGCGTAGATGTCGCCATAGGTGACATGATCGCTTCCTAAAAGAATACGGAGATCCGAACCGGAAACGATAGTGGACTTCAGATCAATCGCTTGCGCCGCACTCATGTCAACCCCCATTCAGCAGAGTAAGGAAGGAACGATTGAACGAGAAAGGTTCAATCTTCTCTTGCCGATCTGAAAAGGCTAGGCGCGCCATATCTGCCTGACTCTTGTCGGTGGCAGCGTTGTAATCGGGCATGCCGATCTTGATGTTGGTAACCAGGCTTGTGCAGAACCGAAGCGCGTAAGCCATTAGCTTTTTGTACGCATCCGCGCTGAACGGTTGGTTCGCATACAAGATCATCTCTTTCTTGTCACCGTCGTCGACGACGATGGGAAATACATCTGATGCGATTAGCTCTAGTGGCAGGAAAGATCCGGTTCGTGGTTCATCCACTGTTGTAACGGTTCCAATTAGCGGATAGAAGAAGCTCCATGGCTTACCCTTCTGCTTGATATCGTCCATTACCTTCCAAAGAAATCCCGCCCGTCCTCCGTCAATGAGGTAAACCGGTATATCAGAATCTTGCTCAAGTCGAATCTTTGACAAAACAGGCTTAATATCTCTGTCAATGTCCGAATCGTCATTGTGGACCCAAATGAGCAATCCCGAGTGAGAAAGATGTTTTCGCGCCTTGAATGTTGATGCCACCTGCGATATTTCTTCGCTGTACTTAGCGCACTCAATAATCTCGTGAATCTCCGCAAGATGCTCTTTGAATTCCTTTTTCAGGGTCGCTTCCGACGACGGATACGCGCCTAGTTTATTCTTCACTGATACATGGACGATATCTGTCCGAGTGTCGTGAAAGGGATTGTTATAGATAAAGATCTGATCTTCGCCGTGGCTCGTCTTTTGGTTGCCAGCGGCATTCTTATGCGAGGGGGTATTGCATTTGATTGGTATGTTTCGAAGGCCATTCCCCCATCCAATCCGATCCAAGATGCCGCTGGCAATCTTCTCCCCATTCTCGCCCGAGCTTTTTGATTTCTCCCCTGCCATTTCTATTCTCCCGTTTCGACATCGATATCAATAATAGCCCGATAGCCACGCGCGGTTTTGCTTATTGTGCACTTGTCTAAGCGGGCTTTAGGGTTCGAGATGGTTATGCCGATGCCCTCACCCAAAGGATACTGGCGCAAAACGTTTCTGGCTTGGCGTGTCAATGCGGCTGAATCAATCGCACTCGTTGCCAGCGACGAAAATCCCGATTGCTCTTCAAGTTGATGCGTGAGGCGACTTACCGCGTCTCGATCTAGATATCTCTCTGAGACCTCTTCAACGTCCCGAAAGCTCAGGGTCTCGTTTGCTGAAAATACGTCTACTAGGTCGCGCCGCAAGGACACTCCGGCTTCTACGTCGATTCGTGAACACACTTGCTTGACGAATTGCGCGGCTAGCTTCGCAGTGGACTTTTCCGTTTGTATTGGTCTTGCTTTGAGAAAAGCTTCAGCCCAATACTTTGTCTGCTGACCACTAGACTCCTTGACATGGACGCCGAAGGAATTGTCGAGAATTAGGGCACCCTTCTGAATGTTAGAAACTGGTATGCCGCTAAGTTCAACGAGATTAAGAGAATTGCCAGTTTTCTCAACATCCAAAAAAGTTTCTCGCTGCTCAATCTTATATAGGCCTAGCGCGAAATGAGGCTCCCCTTGGATTCTCACGTCGTGGAAAAGTATGGCAATAAATTCACCTGCGGCCACGCTCGGATGTACGGAAGCGGCGTATAGCTGCTTAGCTATATTTTGAGTGAGGTTTATGAAGTCATCATTTTCCGAGAATATTCGAGAGGAAAACTGCCGTATGGCATTCAGAGCGATATCTGATTCGTGATACAGCTCGAATTCTTCGCCGGTCTTTGCGAGCGGGGCGAGATAGTGCCTAAGCAACGTACCGTGCAGTTCAGCCGTCCCGCGTACTTCTTGGTGTGATAGCTCACAGCCCTCTTCTCGCAGTCGATTCCCGACTCGGTGAACCACGCAGCGCACTACTCGCGCTGAGCTGACGTCAAGCATCTCGGTCTCCCTGCTGTATTTGCTGCGGCCTTCGCGCAGCGCGTGCTGAATGTAACGTTCTGTTTGATGTGCGTCGCTGAGGAAAACGCGCGCCGCTACGAACTCGGCTTCACTTTGAGAAGGGTCCTGTGGCCAATGTGCCCTGGGAGATGCGGCGCGCGTCAAGGTAGTTGTCGCCTCGGTTATGCAGCTCTTGGCCGAATACCTTGGTTCCGAAGCTCGGCTTCGACGACCGCATCCCGCTCCGGGTTGAGCGTGACCGTCGTGATCGGAGACCAGTCGCGTGTGCCGCGTGACCAGCGGGCTGGATGGCGTTGGCGAGCCTGCTCGTAGACCGCGCTGCGAGCCGCCAGGATCGCCGTGTCATGGCCAGCATGCCGCTGCGCGGGGCTCACGTAGCGGATGCCGCTATGCCGGTGCTCGACGTTGTACCAACGCGTGAACTCGGCTGCCCAGCCGCGCGCTGCGTCGAGATCGTCGAAGCCGCGCTCGGGGAACTCCGGTCGGTACTTCGCGGTGCGGAACAGGCTCTCGACGAAGGCGTTGTCGTCGCTCACGCGTGGGCGCGAGTACGAGGGCTTCACGCCCAGCCAGTTCAGCATCGCCAGCACCGTGGTGGCCTTGAGCGTGGCGCCGTTGTCGCCGTGCAGCACAGGCCGATGCGGCATGGCGGCGATGCCCTCAGCAAGGGCTGTGCGATGCACCAGGTGGGCGGCGTGCACGGAGTCGTCGCTGTCATGCACCTCCCAGCCCACGATCTTGCGGCTGTACAGGTCCAGGATCAGGTAGAGATAGAACCATCGGCCGACCACGCTGGCCGGCAGGTAGGTCAGCCGCTCGCCATCATCACGGCGGACTGCATCAAGGTCCGCTGTGCGAAAGGCTTGATGCTTCCGAAGTTCTTGGAGGCCGTTGTGAACTCCCACATCGGCAAGGATCAAGTCAAGCCAATGACACAGGGCGTCGCGCAGAAGAAGGTGAGCCTAGGACGATTCTCAAAGCTCGCCGTGCCCGTGCCGCCGCTGCAAGAGCAGGTTGCGATCTTGCTGAAGCTGCATGAGGCCGAACGTGAGGAGCAAAGCCTAACGATTGCTCTCGAAAGGGCATTGCAGCAATCCACCGCCCAACGCCAAAACCTCCTCCGCGCCGCCTTCGCCGGCCAGCTCGTGCCACAAGACCCGGCCGACGAGCCCGCCGCCGAGCTGCTGGCGCGCATCCGGGCCGAGCGGACTGCGGCCGAGCCGGCGGCAAAGCGCAGCCGTTCAAGGAAGGTGACTGCATGAGCCTGGACCTGGAGAAGCTGGACCTTGCCACGCTGTCAGAGGCCTGTGACCTCGAATGCAAGGCCGCCCAGGGGCGCGATGGCCGGGGCGAACTGCCCGACGACCTCTGGAAGACCTACAGCGCCATGGCCGACGGCGAGGGCGGGGTCATCGTGCTCGGGGTTCAGGAGAGGCCGCCTGGCCAGTTCAAGGTGCTGGGCCTGCCTGGGCTGGAGCGGGTGCGCAAGGCGCTGTGGGACAACCTGCACAACCGCAAGCAGATCGGCAGCAACCTCCTCGGCGAGGGCGATGTGCAGCCGGTGCTGATGGACGGCCACTCGGTGTTGCGCATCCGCGTGCCGCGAGCGGCGCGCCAGCTGCGACCGGTGCACCTGGGGGCCAACCCGTTCGGCGGCACCTATCTGCGGCGCCACGAGGGTGATTACGCGGCCGACGATGAAACGGTTCGTCGCATGCTGGCCGAGCGGGTGGAGGATTCGCGCGACGAGCGGGTGCTGCAGGGTTTTGACATTGCCGATCTGGACCTGGACACGGTACAGGCCTACGGCGACCATGCGGGTTCGGGCATTCCGAAGATCTACCGCAACTGGGCAGGCCAGCATTGGCGGCGCCCGGTGCTGCAGCAGGTGGAAGCGCCGGAACAGACCTTGATGGAACTGCGCATGAGCAGCCTCCTGCCGCCTGAGACCGTGGCGCTGCTGGAGAACCAACTGGGGTCGCGGTTCACGTTGCTCGGCCCGCTGGAGCGCCTGGCGGTGGTGACGGCCGCCACAGAGGGCCAGATCAACCATTCCCGGCTTCGCGAGCTGTCGACCGAGCACTCCGCCGACATCACCAAGATGCTGGGGCGGCTGGTGCGGGAGGGTTTGCTGGGTGCAGATGGCATTGGGCGAGGGATGGTCTATTTCCTGTCGTCTCAGCATTTCCCGCGTCGGGATCTGGTCGACCTGGCGGGCGAAGCGGCCAACGACGCGCCGCTATCCCCGGAGCATCTCGCCTTAACCCCGGAGCTTGGGGGCTTAACCCCGGAGCTTGGTCGGGCAGTTGCCGCGATACCGGTGTTTGTCGAGCTGGCACAGCTGGGGGCGGACCTACGCGCTGCGCTGGAGATGATCGCCACGCCAGTGAGCACGAAGCAACGCGTGGCGCCCGAGCTGATGCGCGAAACCGTGCTGGCCCTTTGCACCGGCCACTACCTGGGCCTGCGAGTGCTGGCTGGGATGCTGAATCGTCGTGATCAGGGCGGCGCTGACCTGCGCAAGCGCATCCTCAACCCGCTGGTGAAGGAAGGCTTGCTGCTGCGTGCCTACCCCAACCCGAACGACCCGCGCCAGGCCTATCTGGCCCTGCCCTCTGCCGCCAAGCTGCCAGCCGAGCAGACCACCCCAAATCGTGATCAATGAGCGGGCGCCGTTGACGGGCCGCAGATGCTGGCTACAAGACTGAAGTTATCTGCCACGGCACGCCGAATCGGCGGCCGATTTATTAACTCGCGAATGAATAAATTGCGCAGGTCATTGATTTATTTAGGATTTCGTGGATTCCGGCTACGCCTTTGGCAGATATCCGGCAGATAAAGGCACAAGAGTCTATGAACACCTCCACCCTCATCCAGAAAGTCTGGAACTTCTGCCACACGCTGCGCGACGACGGCGTGGGCTATGGCGACTACCTGGAGCAGCTGACCTATCTGCTGTTCCTGAAGATGGCGCACGAGTACGCCGCGCCGCCCTACCAGCGCGACACCCGCATCCCCAAGGGCTACGACTGGGCCACGCTGCGCCCGCTGACGGGCGAGCCGCTGGAGGCGCAGTACCTGGCCACGCTGCACAAGCTGGGGCAACAGGGCGGCATGCTGGGTGCGATCTTCTTCAAGGCGCAGAACAAGATCCAGGATCCGGCCAAGCTGAGCCGGCTGGTGCAGATGATCGACGAGCAGTCCTGGGTGGGCATGGATGCCGACACCAAGGGCGACCTCTACGAAGGCCTGCTGCAGAAGAACGCCGAGGACACCAAGAGCGGCGCGGGCCAGTACTTCACGCCGCGCGCGCTGATCCAGGCGATGGTGGCCTGCATGCGCCCCAAGCCGGGCCAGACGATTGCCGACCCGGCCTGCGGGACGGGGGGCTTCTTCCTGGCGGCCAACGAGTGGCTGACCGGCACCGGCCCCTGGCTACGTGACCACGGCGACTGGCTGGGCCACGAAACGCCGCGCCTGACGAAAACGCAAAAGCAGTTCCTGCGCGACGCGACCTTCCACGGCAACGAGATCGTGGCGGGCACGCGGCGCATGTGCCTGATGAACCTGGTGCTGCACGGCATCGGCGACCTGGTGGGCGAGCCCTCGGTGGAGCGTGCTGACGCGCTGATCGCCGAGCCTCGCCGAACGGTCGACCTGGTCCTGGCCAACCCGCCCTTCGGCAAGAAGAGCAGCATGACCATCACCAACGAGGATGGCGAAGAGGACCGCGACGCGCTGACCTACGAGCGGCAGGACTTCTGGGAAACCACTTCGAACAAGCAGCTCAACTTCCTGCAGCACATCGTCAGCATGCTCAACGCGCGCGGCCGCGCGGCGGTGGTGCTGCCGGACAACGTGCTGTTCGAGGGCGGCGCGGGCGAGAAGATCCGCAAGAAGCTGCTGGAGACCTGCGACGTGCACACCGTGCTGCGCCTGCCCACCGGCATCTTCTACGCGCAGGGCGTGAAGGCGAATGTGGTGTTCTTCGACAACGCGCCCAAGGACGGCCGCGTGCATACGAAGGGCGTGTGGTTCTACGACCTGCGCACCAATCAGCACTTCACGTTGAAGACCCGGCCGCTGAAGCTGACCGACCTGCAGGACTTCATCCGTTGCTACAACCCCGGCAACCGGCACGAGCGGGTGGCGACGGACCGGTTCAAGTTCTACGCCTACGAGGACTTGATCGCCCGTGACAAGGCCAGTCTGGATGTGTTCTGGTTGAAGGATGAAAGCCTCGACAACCTGGACGACCTGCCGACGCCGGATGTGCTGCAGCAGGAAATCATCGAGCATCTGGAGGCGGCGCTGTCAGCGTTCCGGGATGTCGCTGCGGCGCTGCCGCGCTTCGCCAAGACCTGATCGTTCTGGACGCGCTGCTCTGATGGGCCGGCGTCGCTCATCGAGCGGCGGACGAGTTGAGCCACCCCCGCTGCCGCAACCAGTCCTCAGCCCGCCTCGGCCAGGCCGACGCCGTGCCCAGCCCGTCGCGCATGCCGATGCCGTGCCCACCCTGCTCGAACACGTACAGCTCCGCCGGCACGCCAGCGCGGGTGAGGGCGTCGAAGTACAGCAGGCTGTTCTGCACCGGCACCGTCTTGTCCCCCTGCGTGTGCAGCAGCAGCGTGGGCGGTGTGGCGGCGCTCACCTGCTGCTCCAGCGACATCTGCGCCAGCAACGCCAAGCCGGGCTCGGCACCCAGCAGCGCGCGGCGCGAGCCGGGGTGCGCTGCGGGGTCGGTCATCGTGATGACGGGGTAGACGAGGACGGCAAAGTCGGGCCGGGCGCTGACGCTGTCGAGCGCCGCGCCGGTGCGGCCATCCGCATGGTCGAACAGCGTGCTGGCGCTGGCCGCCAGGTGGCCGCCGGCTGAGCTGCCCATGACGCCGATGCGCTGCGGGTCGACGCCGAACTGGGCCGCGCGCGAGCGCACCAGGCGGATGGCGCGCAGCACGTCCTGCAGGGGGGCGGGGTGGCCCCACTCCTGCAGCCGGCTCTTCAGGATGAAGGTGGTGATGCCCAGCGTGCTCAGCCACGCGGCGTATTGCAGGCCCTCGCGCTGCCACGACAGGTAGCGGTAGCCGCCGCCTGGGCACAGCACGATGGCAGTGCCATTGGGACGGTCGACGGCGGGCAGCACGACGGTGAGCGTGGGCACCGACACGTTGGCGATGGCGCCGTTCGCGTCCAAGCGCTCGGCGCCGACGTCACCGCGCGTGGCAGGCGCATCCGCGCGGGTGGCGGCGGGCACGCCCTCGGGCCAGAGTGGCAGCACGTTGGGCAGCGTGGCGGCCGGGGCGAGCGTCGGCAGCAGGGCCAACAGCGGTGACAGGGTCAGCAGACGGCGCTTGGGGTTCATGGCGGCGCAGTCTGCCAGCTCGATGCTTTCACGGCGTGGCGCGGTCAAAAGTGCTCAGCGCCCTGACGGATATGGGGCCGTCGAGGCGCGTGGCCCGCGCAGCCGGCTCAAGCTTGGTGCGCGCGTCTACCGCCCCGGGCGGGGCGTCATCGTATCGATGCCCGCGCCCGGGTCTTCCTCGCCGGCCACGGAGTCGTCGAAGGCCCCCTTCTTCACATCGCGGGCAGGCCTTTGCTTGGCGGTAGGCCGCTCGTTGTCGACGCTGGGTGTCGCCGGTGCGTTCTCGGGCGGGATCGGCGGGGTGCGGGTGGGGTCGGGCATGGGTGGCCTCCAGGGGTAGCAGCCAAAAAGGGGCGGCATCCGCCGCCCCCTTCAATCACGAAGCGGCTGGCGCTCAGACCCACCAGCTCGAGCCGTAGTAGTCATAGACCTTGCGGCCGTACTCGTCGTTGTACGTCGGGGTTTCGTCCATGGGGTAGCGCGGGGCGCGCTCCAGCTGGGTCTTGTCGACGTTGACGACGTAGCCGTCCTTGACCGTGTCGTACTTCAGCTGGTCCCACGGCAGGGGGTAGCGGTCCGTACCCATGCCCAGGAAGCCACCGAACTCCAGCGCGGCGTAGCGGACCTGGCCGCTCTTCTTGTCGATGACGAGGTCGTCGATGGAACCCAGCTTGTCGCCGTTGGGGCTGTAGACCGTGGTGCCCTCGACCTTGGACGAGGAGATGGTGGGATTGACGCTTGTCATGATGAAGCTCCTTGAGAGGTTGAACATCGGGCGGGGCGGTATTGCGCGCCCCGGCAGGTGCTGTGCACCATGTCTTCAATGTGCGCTGCGGCGTGTGTTCCCGCAGTCGGGCTGGGCCCTTCGGGGCTGTAGGAAGTGGCCGTGTGCGGAACTGGGTCAGCTTGCGAAACACCGCGGACGCATCGGTCGGCATCCACCTACAGGAAGGTTTCCGTCCCGCCGACGACGCTGCCGAAGCAGCGCACCGACAGTGGACTGATGGCAGAAGACGCAAAACCCGCCAACCCCCGCGCGATCTGGAAGGGTGCCATCTCATTCGGGCTCGTCCATGTGCCCGTGTCGCTGCACACCGCCACCAGCGAGCAGGAGATCGACTTCGACTGGCTGGACAAGCGCAGCATGGACCCGGTCGGCTACAAGCGCATCAACAAGCGCACTGGCAAAGAGATCACGAAGGAAAACATCGTCAAGGGTGTCAAGCTCGAAGGCGATGACTATGTGGTGCTGTCTGATGACGAGATCAAGGCGGCCTACCCCAAGCGCACGCAAACCATCCAGATCGAGAGCTTCGTCAAGGCGACGGAGGTGTCCTTCGTCTACATCGAGAAGCCCTACTACCTGGCCCCCGACGGCCGCGCCGGGCGCGTCTATGCGCTGCTGCGCGAGGCACTGGAGAAGTCGGGCGTCATCGGCATCGCGCGCTTCGTGCTGCACAACAAGGAGCACCTGGCGGCGCTGATCCCGGCCGGCCCGGCGCTGATGCTGGGCACGCTGCGCTGGGCCGAGGAAATCCGCTCGCCCGAGCCGCTGGACCTGCCGAAGGCGGGCGCGGGCGACCTCAAGCCCGCCGAGCTCAAGATGGCGCAGCAGCTCATCGCACAGATGACCCAGGCCTGGCAGCCCGGGCAGTTCAAGGACGATTTCAGCAGTGCGATCCGCGCGCTGGTCAGCCAGAAAGCCAAGGCCGGCGACAAGGCCACCGTACAGCCGCTGGAAGAGGCCCCCGACCTTGGCGGTGCTGACAACGTGGTCGACCTGACGGAGCTGCTGAGGCAGAGCCTTGGCGGCAAGACGAGGGGCGGCGGCGGCGCCGCCAAGACTGGCAAGAAGCCCGCCGCCAAGAGCCCCGTGGCGTCACGCAAGAAGGCGGCTTGAGGCCGCCTCGCGGTGCGGCGGGTCGCCGCGTCCGCGCGCTTGGGGAAAGCCCCGCATTTGCTGAAGGAGCCGACTCTGCAAACGACGCTGGCCCTGCTGGGCACGCTGATGATCATCGCGACGCTGCTGCCGCTGGCCAGGCTGGACGACTGGTGGGTGCGCATCTTCGACTTCCCGCGCCTGCAGATCGCGGCGGTGTCGGTCGTGGTGCTGGGGCTGGGCGTGTTCTTGCGCGAGGACGCCGGCCCGCTGCACAGCGTCTGGCTGGCGCTGCTCGCCGCCTGCGCGCTGTACCAGGGCTGGCGCATGCTGCCGTATACGCGGCTGCATGCCAAGGAGGTGCAGGACAGCGAAGGCGCCGATGCGGCCGCCACGATCAGCCTGCTGTGCGCCAACGTGTTGATGGGCAACCGCAGTGCCGAAGGGCTGTGCCGCCTCATCGAGGAGAACGACCCCGACCTCATCCTGGCGGCCGAGCCCGATGCATGGTGGCAGCAGGCGCTCAGGCATCTCGAGATCTCGCACCCCCACACCGTGCAGCAGCCCCAGGGCAACACTTACGGCCTGCTGCTGTACTCGCGGCTGGCGCTGGTGGATGCGCGGGTGCGCTTCCTGGTGGAAGGCGACGTGCCTTCCATCCACGCCCGCGTGCGGCTGCGGTCCGGGCAGGAGATCGAGCTGCGCTGCCTGCATCCGCGGCCGCCCGCTCCGGGCGAAAGCAGCAGCTCGGCCGATCGCGATGCCGAACTGATGCTGGTCGGCAAGGAGATCAAGGCGCTGAAGGCGCCGGCGCTGGTCTGCGGTGACATGAACGACGTCGCCTGGTCGCACACCAACGACCTGTTCTGCAAGGTCAGCGGCCTGCTCGACCCCCGCATCGGCCGCGGCTTCTTCCACACCTTCAATTCGAAGTGGCCACTGGTCCGTTTTCCACTCGACCATGTCTTCCACAGCACCCACTTCCGCCTCGTCGCGTTCCGTCGGCTGCGGCATTGGGGATCGGACCACTTCCCCGTTTTCATCAAGCTGAGCTTTGAACCGGATGCGCAGGCCACGCAGGACGAGCCCGAGCCCGACGCCGAAGAGCAGCAGGAGGCCCAGGAAAAGATCGGCAAGGCGGCTTGACGCGCTCGCGCGAGTTGGGCTCCAACTTCCGGCTGAAACATCGATTCACGTCTTGCCGGCGGCAGGCGTCGAAAACGCGTTGTCCGGCTCGTCGAACAGGCAGGCGGCGCCTTGCCGTCCCCACCTCAGGAGACTTCCATGGCCAGCAAGAACACCATCTGCCTCTGGTTCAACGGCGACGCCGAAGACGCGGCGCGCTTTTACGCCCAGACCTTTCCCGACAGCCAGGTCGGCGCCATCCGCCGCGCGCCGGGCGACTATCCCGCAGGCAAGGAGGGCGACGTCATCACCGTCGAGTTCACGGTCTACGGCATCCCCTGCGTCGGCCTGAATGGCGGGCCGGAGTTCAGGCACAGCGAGGCCTTCTCGTTCCAGGTCGAGACCGAGGACCAGGCCGAGACCGACCAGCTCTGGGACGCGATCGTCGGCAACGGTGGCCAGGAGAGCCAGTGCGGCTGGTGCAAGGACCGCTGGGGCGTGTCGTGGCAGATCAGCCCGCGCGTTCTCAATGAGGCGATGGACCACCCCGACCCGGCCGCCGCCAAGCGAGCCTTCGAGACCATGATGACGATGCGCAGGATCGACGTCGCGGCCATTGAAAAGGCGCTCAAGGGCTGAGCGGCCGTCAGGAAGCCACGGGTTGCCGCGACCGCGGGTCGTAACAATCCGGGTCGGCGCGTCGCGGGCTTGAGGGACAAGGGGGCGCCGGGACCGGGTCGTAACGGTCTGTCCGCACCGTGAGATCAGGCGATCAGCCGGGTACAGTGGCCGAGCAGTAGATATTCGCCCACGAAGGCCCCCAATGAGCATTGCCCGGCGCAACAACGTCAAAGTCAGCGGCCTCGGCACGGCGACCATCATCTTCGCCCACGGCTTTGGCTGCGATCAGGCCATGTGGCGGCTGCTCGCACCGCAGTACGCCCGCCGCTTCAGGGTCGTCACCTTCGACCATGTCGGCAGCGGCAGCTCCGATCTGCGCGCCTACGACCGCGAGAAATACAACAGCCTGGGCGGCTATGCCGACGACCTGCTGGAGATCATCCAGGAGTGCGGCTCGGGCCCGGTCATCCTCGTTGGCCATTCGGTCAGCGCCATGATCGGACTGGTCGCCGCGCTGCGTGCGCCCGGCGCCATCGCGGCCCATGTGATGGTCGGGCCCTCGCCCTGCTACATCAATGACGGTGACTATGTGGGCGGTTTCTCGCGCGAGGACATCGACGGCCTGCTCGACATGCTGGAGTCCAACTACCTGGGCTGGGCCAGCAACATGGCCCCGGCCATCATGGGCGCGCCCGAGCGGCCCGAGCTCGGGCAGGAACTGGCCGATAGCTTCTGCCGCACCGACCCCGACATCGCCAAGCAGTTCGCGCGCGTGACCTTCCTGTCGGACAACCGCGCCGATCTGCCCAAGCTCCAGGAGCCGACGCTGATCATCCAGTCCACCGAGGACATCATTGCCCCGCTGGCGGTGGGCGAATACATGCAGCGCGTGATGCCCCGCGCCACACTCACTCTGGTCGACAACGTCGGCCATTGCCCGCACCTGAGCGCGCCCAGCGCCAGCGAGCAGGCCATCGACCGCTTCATCACCGAGCTTGGCCTCTGAACGTGTCGACCCTGCCGCCCGCGTACCCGCCGCTTGAGAGATTGCTCGACGAGGTACCTGTCGGTCTGCTGGTCACCGACGCGCGCGGCGACATCACCAGCGTCAACGCAACGCTGTGCACCTGGTCGGGCTACGGGGCGCAAGAGCTGGTCGGGGGCAAGAAGCTGCAGGACTTGTTCACCGTCGGCGGGCGCATCTTCTACCTGACGCACTGGATGCCCATCCTGCAGGTGCAGGGGTCCATCTCCGAGGTCAAGTTCGACTTGCAGCGCGGCGACGGTGGTGTCGTGACAGTCATGCTCAACGCGGTCCGCAAGGGCGCCGGTGCAGCGGCCTACGACGTCGTCTCGCTCATCGTCGCGGAGGAGAGGAACAAGTACGAACGCCAGCTGGTGTTCGAGCGCAAGCGCTCGGAAGAGCTGGCCCAGAAACAGCTGCGCGAGGCCGAGGACCGCGCGCTATTCGCCGAGCAGATGGTCGGCATCGTCAGCCATGACCTGCGCAACCCGCTGGCCGCCATCGCCATGGGTGCGGCCACCATCGGCCGCGATGCCACGCTGGGCGCGCGGCATGCCAAGGTGCTGGACAACATCCAGCGCTCCTCGCACCGCGCCCGACGCCTCATCGACGAGCTGCTCGACTTCACGCTGATCCGCGTTGGCCACGGCCTGACCGTGGCGCTCAAGCCGGCCAACCTCCACGAGCTGGTCGGCCAGCTCGTCGAGGAGCTGAAGCTGGCCTTTCCGGCCTACTTGATCAGCCATAGCGCCCAGGGCCCGGGCGCCTGCGTGGTCGACGCCGACCGCATCGCCCAGCTGCTGGGCAACCTGGTGGCCAATGCCGTTACCTACGGCCAGCCGGGCGGGCCTATCACGGTGACTTCCTGGGGCGACGGCGGCGAATGCGTGCTGATGGTGCACAACCTCGGCGAGCCGATTCCGGAGGCCATGCTCGGGCGTGTGTTCGAACCCCTGGTCCGCGGCGGCACACCCGATCACTCCAAGCGCAGCGTCGGCCTGGGCCTGTTCATCGTCAAGGCGATCGCCGAAGCCCATGGCGGCTCGGTCACCGTGACCTCGTCCCGCGAGCAGGGCACGGCGTTCAAGTTCGTGTTCGCCTGCTGAGGCCTACAGCTGGCGCATCGTCGCGCCTGCCTTTGCTCGTCAGCCTACCGGCGGTCCGGCCCCCGGACTACACCTGACTGTCCTTGTGCAACCGAAAGTGCGGCAGGACTGCGGCGCCGTTGATGGCGCGGCGCCACCCCTCTAAGGAATGAACATGAGCGTCAGCGCCATCCTTCTCGTCGTCGTGATCCTGCTGCTCGTCGGCGTACTGCCCGCCTGGCCGCACAGCCGCAACTGGGGCTATGGGCCCACGGGCGGCCTGGGTCTGGTGCTGCTGATCCTGGTGGTGTTGCTGTTGATGGGGCGGCTGTAGGCGTTCGCGCTGGGAGATCCGGCCAGGCCGGCTGCCGCCATCCAAGGCGCAGACCGAGCCCGCGCCGCGTCGCCCGCGGTACTTGACCGCGCGGCCTGTCCGGCAGCGCTTCGCCTCGTCCATCGACCCGTGCGCTTCGTCGCCTGGCGCTCGCCGCGCTCCGGCGCACTTTGCCAAACTGCCCGGATGTTCAGCTTTGCGAGGAGTTTCCATGCAGCAGATGCCGATGCGGCGCCAGGTCGCAGCATTCCGCTCGCGCTCACGCCAGATGGTGGCCGGCGTGTGCGTGGCCGCCCTGGCCACGCCCTGCCTGGCGCAGGACACGCCCAGCTCGGGGCCGCTCCATGACGAACTCGCCGGCATGGACTCGGCGTTGTTCGAAGCCGCCTTCGTCACCTGTGACGCGGGCAAGTTCAGAAGCATCTTCACCGACGACGCCGAGTTCTATCACGACAAGACCGGCGCGAGTTTTGGCGAGGCGGTGAAGGTCATGAAGTCCTGCCCCCGCGACAACGGCGTCACCCGCACGTTGGTGCCGGGGAGTTTGGAGGTCTATCCCATGCAGGGCTATGGCGCCGTGCAGGTCGGACGTCATGTCTTTGCCAAGAAGGGCGAACCGGGCTCAGAGGAGGCGAAGTTCGTGCACCTTTGGAAGCGCGAGGCCGGTGGGTGGCGGCTGGCGCGGGTGTTGAGTTTTGACCATCGGCCGTATGCGCCGAGGGCGCCTGGCCTCGGCGGCGAGCCGAGATCGTCTGTTCAGCCGTAGCGTTCAAGCGCATCGCCCCGCCAGTGAGCGCCGTCGGCTCATGCCCACCCACGCTCATCGACGGGAAACGAATCTCGCTGGGCTTGCAGCCAAGCTAGGACGCCTCGCTGCCCCAACGCGGCTTCGGGCGATTGAAAAGCCCGCACTCCTCTCGAAATGCGGGCCTGTCATCACCAAACCGACGAGGTTTTTAGAACGGAATATCGTCATCCATATCGTCAAACCCCGTTGACGCCTTGGGCGCTGCGGCCGGAGCACGCGGGGCCGCCGGGCGCTGGG
>NZ_JBQVNP010000027.1:0-47177 GCF_052436255.1 Roseateles sp.
AACGGCAAGGCGGAGCGCTTCATCCAGACCTTGCTGCGGGAGTGGGCCTACGCCTACCGCTATCCCAGCTCCGACGTCCGCGCCGCTGAGCTTGCGCCCTGGATGCAGCACTACAACTTCCATCGCCCTCACTCTGCCACCGGCCACAAACCTCCCGCCTCACGGCTGGGGTTTGAGGTGAACAACGTCCTGAGAAACTACATCTAGCTCAACCCCGCGCACCTTGAGCCATTCCTTCCGACGCTGGTAGTCCGGCAGCACCTTGTCGACCTCGTTCCAGAACGCGCTGGAGTGATCGCGGTGGCGCAGATGACATAGCTCATGAACGACGATGTAGTCGATGATGGTCAGGGGGGCCATGAGGCACTTCCAGTGGAAGTGCAGATCGCCGTCCTTCAGGCATGAGGCCCAGCGATATCCCAGATCTTTGACCTCAACTCTGCCGGCCGCGACGCCAACCTTGGGGGCGAAGTAGGCAACCCGGCGTGCCAGACGCTCCTGTCCCTTGTCGCCATAAAAGGCTGCGAAGGCCTTACTGGCGCCGTCTGATCCGAGTTCCGTGACGACGCTCTTCAAGAGGCAGAAGCGGCCGTCCTTGAGCTTCAACGGCTCGTCTTGCTCGGGCACGAGCTCCAGCCGGTAGCTGCTACCCAAGTACATGAATGACTCGCCGCTCACCCATTCACGGTTGATGCGGCTACCGTTCAGCTCGCGCCATTCCGCCAGGCTGCGGTAGATCCACATGCGCTTGGACAGCACGGTCTGGTCGATCTGCTCAGGCGTCATTCGGGCAGGAGCACGTACCGTCACCACGCCATCGCGCTCGATGACGATGTCGGTCGTCATCCGGGCAGTGCCTGGCAGCAGGTGGTATTCGATGTCGTGGACCTGGCGAACTTGCATTCAGGTCTCCTGGCTGGCGACTGGCCGGGACGCCTTGGTCAGCTCGCTGTGCCGGTTCTTGGCCAGCTTCATGATTTCGACGGCCACCCGCTCGCGGTTCTGCTTCATTTCCTCGATGGATGTCTTGGCAATCTCGGTCTTGATCAGTGCTCGCACGCGTTTTTGCTTGTCTGGGTTTTGCCAGAAGTCGATGCTGCCAATTGTGTCCTGCAACAGCTCCACCACGGCCTCCATGAAGGCCTTGAAGGCCGGGCGGTCGGTATCAGGTAGCTCACCGCTGGCGAAGCTCACCTGCACTAGGTGCTCGAAGAACGCCGTGGCCTCCCTGCTCATCCCGTCTTGGCCATGTCGGCGTCCGGCTACGGCTTCATGCCGGAGCTCTCCAAGCTTTTCCACCAGTATGTCCCACTCGTCCTTGTGCCGCTCAATCAACGCGTCCACCTTCTCAGACAGGCTCTTGTAGAACGCTGGATCCTCGTCGTGATGAACGGTGCAGTGCTTGCGAATGGCATGTTCCATCTCGCTTGCCTTGGCCTCTGCACTGCCGCCAGCGTGAGCACTCAGCTGCTCCATGAAGTCCGCAGACAGCAGTTCCACCGGCGGCACCTTGGGGTTGACGCCCAGGCTGACCAAGTGCTCGTTGATGAGCTCCTTCACCTTCTCGCCGGCATCACCCAGGTTCAGGCTTTCGTCTTTGTAGCGTTCCTTGGCCACTTGCAGGATGTAACCGAAGCGCCGTGCTGGCACGCGGTAGGGGTGCGCTTGAGCACCGGGCAGGATGATGTCCAAACTGGAGAGAAACTTCTTCAGGTACACCTCGAAGTCGGCGCGCTGTCGTTCGTCCTTCAGTGCAGTCACCGCCTGGTGGACTACCGCGGCACCAGTCTCCTGGGTCGATGTCCGACCGGTTGCAAAGGCCTCGATGTCTTTCACGCCCGTGGCTGTGAAATGCTGCAGAAGCCGCTGGTAGCGCTCTTCGAGCACGGGCAACTCAGACGTGATGTTCTTCAGGCCGTCCGTCAGCTCCTGCTGTTCCTCAGTGGCGGCGTAGACCGTGAGGGCCTCGGTCAGGTGATTGGCCAAGCCGATGTAGTCCACCACGTAACCGCGCTTCTTGCCCTTCTTCACCCGGTTCGTCCGCGCAATCGCTTGGAGCAGGGTGTGCTCGCGCAGCTTCTTGTCGATGTACATCACCTGCTCGATGGGCGCGTCAAAGCCCGTGAGCAGCATGTCGCACACGATCAGGAAGGCAATGCCGGAGTAGGCCTTGTCGGGATCCGCTAGGTCGAAGCTGCGGCAGAAGTTGTCCACCGCATTCATGCGCTGGGCTTGCTTGCGCGCATGCGTCACATAGGCCGGTTCGTTCGTCCCGTCGCTGGAGATCACCACGGCAGTCTTGAGAAAGCGCAGCCGCTTGATCAACTCCGCATCGGGCATGCTGCGCGCCTCCTCCTTGGCGACACGCTCGGCCAGCGCGGCCTCAATGCCTGCCTGATAGCGCACGCAGGCCAGCTTGCTGTGGCATACCACCTGAGCCTTGAAGCCGTTGGGCAGGATGTTGTCCACGTAGTGCGCGACCAGGTCGCGCGCGATGGCGTTGATGCGCTGTTCCGCCTCCAGGATGTCGCCGGTGGCGCCGTACTTCTTCTTGATCGCCAGCAGTTCCTCGTCAGACCGGTCTCGGAACAGATCCTCGAACGCCGTGTCGAACGCATGTTTCTCGTTCAGCGCACTGTCGGCTGTCTTGCCTTCGTAGAGGATCTGCAGCGTCGCGCCATCATTCACCGCATCCATCAGGCGGTAGGTGTCGATGTACTCGCCGAAACGTTTGTGGGTCTTCTTCTCGCCGTGGCGCTCGGTGATCAAGGGCGTTCCGGTGAACGCAATGCGTGCTGCGTTGGGGAATGCCTCGAAGAGGTTGTCGCCCAGGTCTGAACTCTGGGTCCGATGTGCCTCGTCGATCATCAGGATGATGCGATCGGAGGTGTTGACGACCCCAAAGGTCTTGCCGGCCGGGATGGCGCGATAGGTGCCCAGTGCTTCCGCTACCGCATTGCTGAGCGTTTCCTTCCGATCCTGGAACTTGTGCACCATCACCATGCTGACATCGGAGCTGTCGGTGGCGAGGTGGCTGCGCAGCCCTGCACGGCTCTCGATAACGTTGACGCGGCCGCCAATCAGGGTGGCCGTGTCACCCAGTTGTTCTTCCAGGTCCTGCCGGTCATTGACCAGGACGATCTTGTAGTCGCTCAGATCACGGCTGGCACGCATCATTCGCGCCAGGAAAACCATGGTCAACGACTTGCCTGACCCCTGGGTGTGCCAGACCACACCGCTGCGCTGGGCAGCCGTCTGGCCCTCGCGCAGGCGGGTCATGATGCGGCCGGCCGCGCGATACTGCTGGTAGCGGCAGATCACCTTGACGCGCGGGCCACCATCGGTGTCCATGAAAACCGAGCTGGTGCGCAGGATCTGCAGCAAATTGGGGCGAGTCAACATGCCGCCAATCAACTGCTGCTGGGTGCTCAGGCCTATCAGTGCTCCGTCATCCTGAGGAAACAGGGTCTTCCAGGCGTAGAAGTGCTCTTCACCCGACGTGATGGTGCCGTAGTCGGCCTCCAAGCCACAGCTGCGCACCATGAACAGATTGGTGTGGAACAGGCGCGGCTCGCCCTCCTTGAGTCCATCGAGTTCTGTCTGCGCGCGGCGCCGCATGTAGCGCTGTAGCTGGACGAAGGCCTCCTGCATCGGGTTGGCGCAGACCTCAGACCCCTTCTTGCACTCCACCACCACCAGGGGGATGCCGTTCACGAACAGCACGATGTCGGGAATGATGAAGGCCTTCACGCATCCCGGCGTGTCCACCCTGAACTGGTTGATGGCGTGAAAGCGGTTGTTCTCGGGGCGGTGGAAGTCGATGAGCCGCACCACCGGGTCTGATTCGCCGGTCAGTTCGTTCCTGCCCACCTGCGCCTTGAACAAGAGCGACTGCACGGCCTCGTTGGCTTCCAGCAGCGACCGGTTGGAGTGCCGCGTCAGCTCGTAGCGCAAGTCGTCCAGTTGAGCGTCGGTCAACCAGGTCTGCCCATCGTTAGTGCGATTGAGGCTTCGCACCGCTTCGTCAAACACCCCGGGCAGCAACCACTCGCGGAAGTAGTTCCGCAAGCTGGGGCTTGCTTGTTGCGGAACGCCACTGCCTTGGTCGACCACCGTCCAGCCTAGCTGAGCCAGCTGATCAAGGAACGGTCGCTCAACCTCGGTGTATTCGCTCACCGCGCCAGACCTTCACTGCACGGCCGCAGGAGACTGGGTCAATCGTGCCAACGCGATGCCCAGCGCCTTGTCATCAAACAGCTTGTCCTTGCGCGCAGCCGCACCCGCACCGCCGCGCCAGTGCCGCAACCCTTCACGCAATGCAGGCACCGTGGGTTCCACGCCGTCACGCGCGAGCAGCCAGTCCACCGTGGCCAGCAACTCCATCCCGAAGGGCGACTCAAACCCGTCGATCAGGCTCGCCGTAGCTTCGAGGGCAGGCAGGTAGTCCTTGGCCTCACTCTTCAGGAAGGCCTGAACCAACGTCTTGCGGTTGTCGTCGAACCAGATCACGTCGAACGGATCGGCGTCACTGATGCGTTTTTCGCTGTGCAGATAGCTGCCGTCCAGGTTGTTCAGCAGGTGGTCCAGTCGGTTGGCATACGGCCCGTACTTGTGAGCCACGAACTTCAGCTCCAGCGGGTTGTGCTCGGGGCTCAAGCGTTCGATGGAGCGTTCCAGAAACCAGGCCAGCTTCTGGATCTCCAGCAGGCTGCATTCCATGCCCAGCACCCAATAGCGGCGCACCAGTTCAGCGATCAACGCTCGGGCAGGCGTCAGCTTCTCAACACCGGCGCGCTTGGCCACGTTCTGGTATTGGCGCGTCGGCTCGTACACCAAGATCTCGACGTCCAGGTCGCCCAGCGCAGCCTCAATCTGCGGCCGCACCTGGGCCCAGTCCAGCCCACCATTGCCCGCGCCCAGCGGCGGGACGGCAATGGACTTCACCTGCTCTTGAACCAGGAAGCGACGGAGGTCTTGCAGGCCTTCCACCACCCACTCCATGCGGGAGGGGCTGCGCCAATGCTGCTTGGTGGGGAAGTTGACGATCCAGCGCGGTCCGCCCAGCTCATGGACTGGCGTGACGAACATCTTGCCCACCTGCACCTGCTTGGCCTTGCAAGCGGCGGCGTACTGGCGGTAGTTGTCGTCAAAGCGCTCCTTGAACATCAGCGCGATGCCTTTGCCCATCACCCCCACGGTGTTGACGGTGTTGACCAGCGCCTCAGCGCCGGACTCCAGCAGATTGCCTTCGGTGAACTTGATCATGGTGCGGTCCTCGGCATCAGAAGTACCAGCCGGGTCGGGCGTGCACCGCGAGCTTCAGCCCACGCGCCGCCACTTGTTGTTCGATGTTCTGCTTCAAAGCAGGGGTGTAGCACACGAGGCCCAGCAGAGCGCTGACGGGCATGTGCTGATGGACGAGCGCCTCGGCTTGGTAGCGCTCGAACTTGGCGGGGTCATCCGGATCGCGCTTGAAGTCCCGGGCCTGCAAGATGGGCCAGTCGATCTTGTCCAGGTGCTGCAGGTCGGTGTAGTAGTTGGCCCACTGGTAGTAGGCATGGCTGTCGGTGAACAGCCAGCGCAGGTTGGCATCCGCCGCCACGCGGCGCAGGCTGGAGACGAGGATCACGATCTCGTCATTGCTGCGCTGCGGAATGCCGCCGCGGCCTGACTTGATGTTCAACAGCATCGGCGAGAAGGGCGTGAAATAGAACGGGACGTAGTCGTTCAGCCGACCGCCCGGTGGCGGCTGCACCGGGTGGGTGGCACGTTTGCTGATCAACTCCGGGTTGCCGATGCTCACCCAGTTGGGGGCGCGTACGGCGTCGTTGCCACAGTGCAGGCCGTTGTCCAACACCCACGGCAAGTTGTTGCGGTGGATGATGCGAAAGATCAACGCCTTCTCGGGGTTGAGCTCGGCGTAGTGGTTAGGCATTTGCCACTTCCGAAACGAGATGGTCGACCGAGACACGGCCCGTCAGGAGGTCGTGCATCAGACCAAGCTTCTGCTTCCGAAGCTTCTCTGCTTTACGTCTTTCGGCCTTCGCAGCGCGCTCATGGACCAACACGCAGTTGATGATTCGGTCCTGCTCATTCGGGTCCGGCCACGCGAAGCGCAATCGGCTGAGCACAGCACTGTTGGCGACGTCACGCCCGCCGCTGTTGACCTGCGCCCGCATCTGAGCCTTGACCCGCGAATCGCCAGCCAGCTGCATCTGGAGGTAGTCCGGTCGAACCTGGTTTGGGTCCAGAGCGATGCGCATCAGGTTGGACGACATGATCCAACCCGCATGTTCTTCGCGGATGACCACCGAGCGGCCCACATCGGCAACTCTGGAAAACACGACGTCTCCGGCGCTCAGCTGGAAGTCTCGGAGTCTGGCCTCGTCCTTTCCATCAACGTACAGCAGTTCGTCATCGAGGAATTCACCTTCTCCCAACGCGCCGATGGTGATGACGGGATGCCCATGCGTACGCCAATGCTCGCCTTTGAGGGCCGAACCAAACGGTCCAGTACGAATCCAGTTGGTACCGGCACGGCTCTTTGCCTGCAAGCCCGTGACCTGCCAGTCTGCCGGAATCCAGCCGACCGCCGTTTCCTGATATAGCTCCGGGGCCTCGTCGCGAGGCGGGCGAAGTTGGCCATCGGACAGCAGTCCACGGGTAAACAAGTCTCGCATCAGACCGGCCTTGATCTGCTGGTGCTTGGCAATCAGGGCTTTTGTTCTTTCGATGGAGGTGTCGATGCAGTCGAATAAGCCTGCGATCTTTCGCTGCGTATTAAGCGCTGGCGTCCAAAGGGCATGACCTAAGTAGTCTCCAACCTTCAGATTGATCAATCCGGTTGTTTGCTGCTGGTATCGCCAGATGGCTGAGCTTCGATTGAGCGCGACCAACTGCAGCGTCAAGAAGCGCGCATCTACTGTGTTCTTGGGTCGAATCAAGCGGAAGAAATTTGAAGTCAGCGCAGTTTTCCGCGGAGGCTTGCTCACAAGCGCAACACGTCCAACTGGCCTATCTGGCGCTCCGCCTGATGCTTCTAGCAATATGTCGTTAGGGCGAAGCGACTTTGCAGCCAGCTTTGAAGCCAAGACCCTTCTCTCAGCGCCGCCTTCAAGCCGCAAGTGCCCGTCGTCGTCGATGTCGGTCGCACGATAGACAACACAATTGCCCTGATCACCTGCCGGGTCCGTTCCCCATTCACCCGGCCAGCACGCTTCAATCAAACTTCGCAAGGGTTGGAGCTTGATCTCATCAGGCATAGCCCAACTCCCCCAAGAACCGCTGCAGCTCCGCTTCTGCCGCATCGCGCTCGGCCTCAATGTGGCGCGCCGTCGCCGCGTACTTATCCCAAAGGTTTTCGAGGGCGGCCACGCTGGCCCGTTGGTCGTCGCGCAGGTAGTGCTGGTAGCTGTGCACGAGCACTTGGCCCTGCCGCGCGACGATGATCTGCCGCGCTTCATCCGCACTGATCTTCAGCCGCGCCTGTTCCACCAATTCGTCCTTCTTCGCCTGCGTGGACTTGATGGTCGCCTTCAACGTCTTGGCCTCGTCTTCTAGCGTCTTGTGGGCTGCCAGCTTGGCTTCCAGCCGCGCTGCCGTCGCCTTGGCGGTTTGGCCCACGGCGATGGCAGCTTCGATGACGGCGGCGGTATTCGACACCTGACCCACAGCTTGCGCCAGACCCAGCACCCGCTGCCCGTTGGCGAACTGTGCATCCTTGACCGTGAAGCCCTCGGTGCAGTGGTGGGCCTTGTCTGTGCCTTTGGGCAGCAAGCCAGCCGCCTTTATCTCGGTGAACAGATCAGTCACCGCACCCTTGAGGGTCCTAAGCTGCGCCTTCCATTCGGTGGTGGCTTCCTTCAGCTCGTCCTTGAGCGCCTTCACCTCTTCCACCGGCAGGACGCCCGTGTCGTCGGTGTCTTCGTAGCCTTCTTCGCTGGCTGCGGCGAACAACGCCTGCAATTCGGCAAGACGAGCATGCTGTTGCTCCAGCTCAGCCAGCACCTGCGGAAACTGGCTCTGCAGGATGTCGTCGTCCGGGATCAGCTCTGGGCCCCAGCCGCTGGCGAAGATGGACTTCAGATCCGAGGCCAGCAGCTTGTAAAAGTTGGCAAACGCGCCACGAACTTGGAAGCGGTTTAGCAGATGCTGCTGGGCGACGGTGCGCTCGATGCTCTCCAGCAGCTTGGCGCGCAGCTCGTACACGTTGTGCGGCCGGGCATGCTGGTTGTCCGCATCGGGAGCAAGAGCTTCCACCAGTGGCAGATGCTGCTGCCACCAGGTGTCCAGGTCGCCCATGAACTGGGCGTGGCGTTGCTGCACGCCGGGGTGCTGCTTCACCAGTTCAGCGATGGCGCGTTTGTCTTGGGCGATTGCGGCTGTGAAGTCAGCGTACAAGGTGCCGTGCTCAGGTGCTGAACGAGGCGTGAAGCAGGCGTCGCGCAGGCCGCTGTAGTTGTTCCAGTAGTGGGCCAGTGCGTCCACCTCGGGCATGGGCACGCCGCCGTGCAGGTGCGCTCGCACATCATGCGGCTCGGGCGGTGGTGCGTTGTCCACATAGCGGCGGATGTTGCAGTTGTAGTCCTCGGCCCGAATCTGCTCGACAGGCACCAGTTCCGCGTAGCGCTCGATGCGCTGGCCCGTGCGATAGGCGTTGACGATCTTGTCCACGTCTTCCGGGCGCAGGTGGTTCTGGGCCTTGCCTTCGCGGTACTCCCGGTCGGCATTGATGAAGAGCACGTGCTTCCGATCCTGGGCGCCTCCCTTGTTCAGCACCAGGATACAGGCGGGGATACCTGTGCCATAGAACAGGTTGGCTGGCAGGCCGATCACTGCCTCCAGGTAGCCCTTGTCGATGATGTACTGGCGGGCCTCGCGCTCCTCTCCGCCGCGGAACAGCACGCCGTGCGGCATCACCGTGGCCATCCGGCCATCACTCTTCAGCACAGCCAGCATGTGCTGCACGAACATCAGGTCCGCCTTCTTGCCCTTCTCCGGCATCCACACGTGGAAGCGCCCAGGGAAGGCAATGGGTTCCTTCTTCTTGGCGCCGCTGCCATCGTCCTTGGACTTGGTCTTGGCGTAGTTCTGGCTGAAGGGTGGGTTGGCCAGCACGCGGTCAAAGCGCATCAACTCGCCGGTGGCCGGGTCCAGGTGCTTGGGGTCGGCCAGCGTGTCGGAATTGCGGATATCGGCGTGCGAGATGCCATGCAGCAGCATGTTCATCTTGCAGATGGACCACACAGTGCCCATCTTCTCCTGGCCGAACAGAGACAGGTTCTGTGAGTCGCCGCCGCACTCGCGCACGTAGTCACGCGCCTGGATCAGCATGCCCCCGGAGCCGACCGTCGGGTCATACACCCGCATGTTGTCGGTCGGGTCGCAGATCTCCACGCACACCCGCACCACTTCAGCGGGTGTGTAGAACTCACCGGCCTTCTTGCCGGCCGAGTCGGCGAAGTGCTTGATCAGCCACTCATACGCCGCGCCCAGCAGGTCCGGGAACTCGAAGTCGTCGTCGTGCAGCGGGATCTTCTCGAAGTTCTGGATGAAGTCGACCAGCGTGTCGTCGTCCAGCGTGTTCTGCCCGATCTTGCGGTTGAAATTGATGGTCTCCTTCAGCACGTCTTCCAGCGCGTCGGGGTTCGCTTCTTCCAGCGCAGCCAGTGCCTTGTTCAGCGCTGAGCCAACATTCTCCTTGACGTGCTTGAGAGCACGGCGCAACCTGGGTTGGCCGTCCACCCATTCCGTCCAGGGCTCGCTCCAGCGTGCACGGGGCGGCACGAAGAAGTACTTGCCTGAGTACTGGTCACGGTCCTCCAACAGCGTGGCAATGTCCTCGCTCGACATGCCGGCGGCTGCACCCTGGACTCGGATCTCGTCGCGACGCTGATCGAACAGGTCACTGGCCCGCTTGAGGAACAGCATGCCGAAGATGTACTCCTTGTACTCACTAGCGTCCATGTTCCCGCGCAGGTCGTCGCAAGCTGTCAGCAGCAGGCTTTCAAGGCGCGAGAGGGTGAGCTTGGCGTAGGGCATGAAGCGTAGTTCTATTGGGTGCAAGTGGGGCTTGGTAGCGGTGCCGTGCGATTCAGCCGCGGTCCGCTACGTGTTCGAGCAAATCAGAAACGGCGCAGTCGAAATAGGTGCAGAGCCTGTCGACGATGTCCGTTCCCGTGCTGTAGCCACGGTGATTGAGGATCTTGGACAGCGTCATGCGGTTCACCCCAGAAGCCTCCGCTACCTCCTGAATGGTGATGCGGCGGGACTCTTTGAACTGCTTCTTCTCGATCTGCTCAGCGAGCTTGAAACGAATCACACGATGCCCCAGAAGAGCGTTTGATATGAAAAGTCATCATATGAGTGTCTGTGACGTCGATCAATCCTTATGGAGGCGTGAACGCACCTAATATTGATCAAATGATGAATTTGATTATCAACTTTGCCTGCTTTTGCGCTGCCGCATGTGTAGCTTGGCGGCGGATGTACTAGGCGCCTTCGAGAGGCCGCCGGGCTGGTTGGTAGACGAAGCAAGAGTTCTACCTTCACCGAACCACGTGCTGGGGAACCAGGCCACGGTCGAAGTGATTCCCGGTGGAGTGGCCGAGAACGACATGCCTGCCCAAGGCGGAGGAATGCAGCCAGACCTCACTCACTTCACGTGATGCCCCTTCCTGTGATTGCCGTGCTGAAGTTCAGCATTGAAAGAACAAAGTTCAGAAATCAATGAACTTCGACAGCGGTTGCGTCGGATTACACGCCGCCCTCGCGCAAACCCTAGCCCCACCTCGCGACAGCCGTGAGCCTCACGGCCGCGCCAGCATGGCGTTATTCTTGTTTTGCATGGCCCCACCGATCCCGGTGGTTACGGCGTGATTACATTGGATTCGACAATCCGCTTCCCGGGCGCGGTGTGCTTGGGCCAGCTTGCAGGCTGCCCTAAACACATTCCCATGATTGGAGCTTTCGCCATGAACCAACCCGCCATGCAGGGGCTGCGGCTGAACCTGCCTGCCTATGTGAAGAACGCCCGGCTGATCGCCTGGGTGGCCGAGATCGCGGCCCTGACAGAAGCCGCCGACGTCTACTGGTGCGACGGCAGCGCCGATGAATACCAGCGGCTGTGCGACCAGCTCGTCGCCGCCGGCACCTTCAAGAAACTCAATCCCACGCTGCGCCCCGGCAGCTATCTGGCCAATTCCGACCCCAGCGACGTTGCCCGCGTGGAGAACCGCACCTTCATCTGCTCGGCCAGCAAGGAAGACGCCGGCCCGACCAACAACTGGATGGCACCGGACGAGATGCGCCAGCTGCTGCAGATCGGTGACCAGGCCCTTTTCAAGGGCTGCATGCGTGGCCGCACGCTGTACGTCGTGCCGTTCAGCATGGGCCCGCTGGGCAGCCCCATCGCCCACATCGGCGTGGAGCTGAGCGACAGCCCCTATGTCGCAGTCAACATGCGCACGATGACGCGGATGGGCCGTGCTGTCATCGAGTTGCTGGGTACCGAGGGCGATTTCGTGCCCTGCGTGCACAGCGTCGGCGCGCCGCTGCAAGAAGGCCAGGCCGATGTCTCCTGGCCCTGCAACACGACCAAGTACATCGTCCATTTCCCGCAAACGCGCGAGATCTGGTCGTACGGCTCGGGCTACGGCGGCAACGCGCTGCTGGGTAAGAAGTGCTTTGCGCTGCGTATCGCCTCCACGATGGGCCGCGCCCAGGGCTGGCTGGCCGAGCACATGCTGGTGCTGGGCGTGCAAAGCCCGTCGGGCAAGAAGTCCCACATCGCCGCCGCCTTCCCCAGCGCCTGCGGCAAGACCAACTTCGCCATGCTGATCCCGCCCGCCGCGTTCAATGGCTGGAAGATCACCACCATCGGCGACGACATCGCCTGGATCAAGCCGGGCGCCGATGGCCGCCTGTACGCGATCAACCCCGAGGCCGGCTACTTCGGCGTCGCCCCCGGCACCAACGCCCACACCAATCCCAACTGCATGGCCAGCCTGCAGCGCGACGTGATCTTCACGAACGTCGCGCTCACCGACGACGGCGACGTCTGGTGGGAAGGCATGACAGACACGCCGCCGGCGCACTGCATCGACTGGCAGGGCAAGGACTGGACACCGGCGATCGCCAAGGCCACCGGCGCCAAGGCGGCCCACCCGAACGCCCGCTTCACGGTCGCCGCCACCAACAACCCGGCGCTGGACGACAGCTGGGACAACCCCGCCGGCGTACCCATCGACGCCTTCATCTTCGGCGGCCGCCGCTCCACCACCGTGCCGCTGGTGACGGAGGCGCGCGACTGGACCGAGGGCGTCAACATGGCCGCCACCATGGGCAGCGAGACCACGGCGGCCGCCGCCGGCCAGCAGGGTGTGGTGCGCCGCGACCCGTTCGCGATGCTGCCTTTCATAGGCTACAGCATGGCCGACTACTTCCAGCACTGGCTGGACCTGGGCGCCAAGCTCCAGGCGTCGGGTGCCAAGCTGCCCGCCATCTACTGCGTCAACTGGTTCCGCAAGGGCGCCGACGGCAAGTTCGTCTGGCCCGGTTACGGCGAGAACATGCGCGTGCTCAAGTGGATGCTGGACCGCCTGGACGGCCAGGGCGGCGGCACCGAGAACGTGTTCGGGGTGACGCCCGGCTATGCCGACCTGACCTGGGACGGGCTGGACTTCTCCGCGCAGCAGTTCGACACCGTTACCCGCATCGACGCCGCCGAATGGCGGGCCGAATTGAAACTGCACGACGAGCTCTTCACCCAGTTGGACTTCCACCTGCCGGCCGAGCTGCCGGCCGTCAAGGCGCGCATCGAAGCGCGGCTGGCGAAAGCGGCCGACTGATGCTCATCACCTGACGGTGAATCCGCGCTTCAACGGGCGCCCGCGGGCGCCCGTTTTTTTCGCTCAGCGGCGGCTGCCGAAGACGAGCAGCAGGCCGCCTACGGCGATGGCGCCCACGCCCAACCACATCGGGATGTTGACCTGCTCCTTCTCCAGGGCGGAGACCTCCAGCGGGCCGAGCTTCACGACCGTGGTGTCCTTGGTGTAGCTGAAGCCGCCGAATGCCAAGCTGGCAGCGCCAGCGACGAGCAGCACGATGGCAATGATCTTGGTGGCACCCATGGCGCTCTCCGTGTTTGAGGAGCGCTCAGCCTAAGGGTGACGGCCTGTGACAAACGGTGTCCGAGGGCGCGGTCGTCTGTCAGACAAGGCCGATTGCGAGTCGTTTCACGGATAGGACTTCAACGTCGCCGTATTGCTGCCGCCCTTGCAGCGCGCCGGGTTGCCAGCGTCGTTGATGACGCGCTCGATGCCGCCCTTGTCGACCAGGCAGACCGTGATCATGTGATGGAAACGCACGCCGGGCGCCTGGGGCGCTTCGATGGCGCGGTCCAGCACCACGTCGGGCTGCAGGAAGACGCTGTAGATGCCCAAGCCCCAGGCTTCGTGCCGTGTCACCTTGTCCGCGACCTTGTAGGCAGCGTAGCCGCGCCCGCCGGCTGCATGGGTCCACTGGGTTTGAGTGGGCGGGTCGTAGGGAATCTCGGACTGATAGAAGTAGACGCGCCCGCCATTGGCCTGCCAGACGACCTGCTCCTTCTGGAAGTGCTCGGCGAAAAGGCCGTAGATGGTCACGTCCTCGCCGTTGACCCACAGACCGTGGGCGGACGGGTTGCTGGTCCAACTGACGCCCTCGCCATGGTCGGCGCGCCACAGCCATGTGTGATCGACGAGCGTGTCGTGCGCGTTGATGCGCAGCGCCGTCTCCACCTGGCCGGCCGCAGCGCCGCCGACACGGAAGAACAGGTCGTGCAGCACGATGGGATTGGCCTTGTGGCGCTTCTTCGCGCCCGCGGGCGCCACCTCCATCAGCACGCCCGAGTCCTGCCGACCCGCATCCAGGAACAGGCCCGAGATCGTCAGCCCATCCACGTCCGCCGTCTTCACCAGCGGCTGGCCGCTGTCCGAGCGCAGCGTCGGGAAGCCGATGCCCAGCACCACCGTGCCAGCGCGGCCGACCTGCAAGGTCTCGGTCAGCAGGTACTCGCCCGGCGTCAGCAGCAGATGCTTGCCGGCTGCCAGCTGCGCGTTCATCGCCGCCGCCGTATCGCCCGGCCTGGCGATGAAGAACTCGTTGATCGGCACGGTCTTGCCGGGCGTCAGGGCGCCGTTGGCCCACGAGATGCCCACGCTGTCGCGCCGCAGGGCGGGCACGCGCACGGCGTAGCCAATCTGGGCGTCGATGAAGAGATAGGGCTTCTCCCGCACCAGCGGGGTCTTGTCAATCTTGGTGAAGCGCTGGCCCGGCGTCGGGAACTCGCCGGCCGGCGCACCCCGCACGCCGACGAAGACCATGTTCCAGTTCGAACCCGTCCAGCTTGCCCACTGGCTGTTGCGCGATAGCCATTGCTGCTGCGTGGCCGAGTTGACCTGACCGTCTATGAGCACGTCGGAGAACCAGCCGCCGCTGGCCCAGCCCTTGTCCTTGTTGAGCCGGATATTGCCGCGCACATGCATGCGCCGGAACGGGATGGCCTGCGAAACCGCCCACTGCATGGTGTTGTCGCCGATGCCCAGCGTGGGCGTCACCGAGAAGTTCTCGGCGCCGCGCCAGAAGTTCTGCGTCGCGTTGTCGTTGTCGAGGAAGGGCGTGGAGCGCAGGTCGCCGATGACGTGCACATCGTCGGGGTGCGAGCCCAGGCCGAGCACATGGGTGTAGAAGCCGACCGGGATGCGCAGGTCCCGGTAGGTGCCAGGCTTGAGCAGGATGGCGTCGCGCCGCGGGCCGAAGTGGTTGGGTTGCTGCGCGGCATAGATCTCGTCGATGCGCTGCTGCATCCCCGGCGTCGCGGGATCGAAGATATGGACGTTGGGGCCAAAGTCCGGCGCCTCGGCGGCGCTGGCCGATGCCGCCAACCCGGCGGCGAGCGCGCCACTCGCCATCACACGCGCTGCCACGCCGCCAACGCGGCGGGGCCCTGTCTTGGATTGCATGTCTCGTCCTCGCCGTGGCATCCGGTTGCGGTCTACTGGAATCGGTTCCATTTTCGCTATTTGAGCATGACCGGCGGTGTGGGTGATTCAGGGTTATCGCGGCAGCGGCGGGCACAATGGCCCGACTTGAGCAGCCTGAATCAGGCGAGGAGGGCCCGATGAGCCAAGGCTTCGGTCATGAACTGCCGTCCCGGCACAACCAGCAGGAGCACCGCCCGGTCTCCCGCTACCTGATCGTCATCGCATCGAGTGGCGGCCAGGTCGCCAAGCTCTTCGTCGAGACCCGTGAGCAGGTCGGCGAGTTCGATGCCAGCACCGAGGAAGTCGCCGTCATGACGCGCAACGCGGCGGCATCGTCGGGCGCCACGGGCGCCGAATGGGACAAGGCGCTGGCCGGCCACAGCGCCCAAGAGCGCGCCGAGGCCATGGTCTACCAACTCGACGTCTAGCGACTGCAAACCGGGCGGCACTGGGTCGCGAAGACCCTAGAAGCTCGACCCCGGCTGCCTGAGGAACTCCACCTCCTCGGGCGTCGACAGGCGACCCAGGATGACGTTGCGGTGCGGGTAGCGTCCGAAGCGGTCGACGATGGCCTTGTGCTTGAGCTCGAACTCGTGCGTGCCCTGCGGCGCGCGCGCCTTCATCAACGGCTCGCCCGCCGCATGAATGGCGGCGGATTCACTGTGCATGTAGGGCATGTAGAGGAAGGCGCGCTGCTCGACGGCCAGGGTCAGGTCGGCGCCGGAGGCCACCGCTTCCTGAGCCAGGGCCAGAGCCAGCGGGTCAGCCGCGAAGGCCGCTGGCCTGCCGCGATGGATGTTGCGGGCGAACTGGTCCAGCACGATGACCTCGGCGAGCCGCCCCTCGGGCGTCGCCCGCCAGTTGAAAAGCTCGCAGCACCTGGCCTGTTCATGCAACGCCCCAAAGCGGCTGCGCACCAGGTCGTCGAAGGCCGGCTCAACCTTCCACCACTGGGCGGGCCGGATTTCCTCGAACCAGAACACCAGCACGTCATCGGCCTTCATGCGCCATCCTTTCGTCGGCTGCCGGTAGCCGAACGCCAACCATCCGGCTGTGTCAGATGATGCTAACGCTGCATGCAGGGAGAGGGTCCTTGACGCACAGGACGCCGCCACCCACTCACCACGCGTAGCTCGCCCCAAGCAACCCGTAGTTCGTGCCCTCGCCGGCAGCCCCGCGGCTGCGACCGATGCCGGGTGTCAGCGTCCAGCCGGCGCCGGCGGCTATTGCCGCCTTCAGCTGCACGCTGCGCAGGCTGCCGCCATCGTGCAAGCGGTCCTGCATGAGCTCGCCGTTCAACGCCACACGCTCGCCGAACCGCCAGGTCGCGCCGAGCTGCTCGCTGCGGTCGAACGCCGCCTCGTCGCGGTTGATGGCCGTGACGCGCTGGCCCAGCAGCGGCACGCCGGCCAGCAAGCCGCCCGAACCGCCCGTGGCCTGCTGCGTGCTCGTCTTGTAGCGGTTGCGCATGGCGGCGCCGTAGATGCTGGCGCGCGGCGTCACCGCTACAGCGGCATGCAGGCCAACGCCATGGCCCCTGACGCGCTGTTCGACCGGTGTTGGCGCGCCGCCCTCAGTCGCCAGCGTGCCGCGCGTCCGGGCATGGCGCATGACCGCATCCACGCCGATGCTGACGCCGTCCGTCGGCCGCCAGTCCATCGCAGCCGCCCAGTCGGTCTGGCGCAGGCGATCGCCATCGCGGCGCTGGCTCGCGGTCGCGCTGGCCTGCCAGGCCTTGCCCGCCACGCCGCCACCGACCGACAACTGGCCGGGCTTGTCGCGGTTGCCACTGATCGGGTCGCGGCTGCTTGACTGGCCGGCACCCACCTGCACCCAGGCGCGCTGGCCCACCGGCAGGCTGACCGTGGCGGCGGCACTATGGTTGTGCCGGGCGTCGCGCTGCACGGCGAGGTTGAGCGCGCGCTTGTCGGCATTCGGCGCGGCGCCGCCGGCCTGGGCGGCAATGGTGGCCAGCAGTGCGGCGGCGGTGAGAGTGGGCTTGAGCAGGTTCATGGGTCGGTTCCGCGAGGCCGGCAGACCCGACCCCTTCGACCCGACAACGCCAGCCGCCAGCCCACCCTTCCGCCGCGGTTGTAAGCAAGCGCAGCGGAAGCCGTCCTACATGCCGGCGAGACATCGTCTGCCGGGTGCGACGGCCAGCGCTGCATAGATTTCGGTTTCGCGGTGCGCAACCGGCGCTACCACTTCAGATCAAGAAGGAACTGCCATGAAGATTTCCAAACTCGCATCCCTCGTCATCGTCGGTGCCCTGGTCACGCCGCTGGCCAGCTTTGCTGCCGACAACAAGCCCGAAGGCAGCACCCGCACCTGGGTCAAGGACTCCGTCGTAACCACCAAGATCAAGGCCCAGCTGGCCGCCGACAAGATGTCCACGCTGTCCACTGTGAATGTCGACACCGACGCCAACGGCTGGGTGCAACTGACCGGCAAGGTCGCCTCGCAGGCCGAGAAGGACCGCGCCGAGACGATCGCCAAGGCGACGGAAGGCGTGAAGTCGGTCGACAACAAGCTGACCGTCACGCCCAAGTAAACCTGCCCTCCCAGGTCGCGCTGCCCGCCAGGTCCGCCTGGCGGGCAGCTTCGTTTCATGCCGCCAGCTCATCCGGCGCGCTCGCCGTCCGCCGCCTCGGCTGTTGATTCGTCATGCCACGGCTGACCGGACGCACGGCGCGGGCCAGACTTCGTCCATCGCATCCCAGGAGACACCGATGAGCACGCTGGACCAAGAACTCGCCCTGTTCCGTCAACGCCGTTTCCTGGCCATGCCCCTGGCCGGCACCCTTGCCTGGAGCGCAGTCGCCGCCGCCGGCATGCTGCTGCCCCTGCAGGCCGCATGCATCGCGCTGTTCATCTGCACCGGCTGCATCGTCTACCTCGGCATGGCGCTGTCGAGGCTGACGGGCGAGAACTTCATGGACAAATCCCGCCCCAAGAATCGTTTCGACGGCCTGTTCATGGCGGGCGTGGCCCAGGCCTTGCTGGTCTATGCCATCGCGCTGCCCTTCTACGGCCTGGACCGCAGCTCCCTGCCGCTGACGGTAGGCATCCTGACGGGGCTGATGTGGCTGCCCTTCGGCTGGATCATCGGCAGCTGGGTGCCGGCCGCCCACACCGTCGTGCGCACGGTCGCCATCCTCGCTGTCTGGGTGGCCTTCCCGGCCCAGCGCATGGTCCTCGTGCCACTGGTCATCGTCGCCGCCTACCTGCCGACGATATGGTGGCTGGAGCGCCGCTGGCGCGGCCTGTCAGGCCTGCCTCGTGGGCTGGCCGCTGCCTGACGGCAGCCGGTCGCGCCGGGGGGCGCCGCTACACTCCCGCGTCTGACCCCACGGGCCTGCACTGCGCAGGCCCGTTCCTTTTTGCTTCCTCCTGTTCACGCCTTCCCGCCTGCCGCACATCGACGCTCTGAAGGCGGTGGCCGCCCAGGTCGTGATGCTCGCCCGCACCGCAGCACACGTGGCGCACCGGGACCCGCTGGCCTGGCTGCCCCGCCGGCGTCCGGCATGAAAGCCCAGAAAACCACAGGGCAGCCAGCCCCGGCAGCGTGCTAATGTCATTCACAGCCTCTGAGCCCGAGTACGCGCCCTCATGACGATCCTGACCCCGGCACCGTTGCCGCGCCAAGACAGACCACCGCCCGCTCTCGTCCAAGCGCGCCGGGCGGCGCCTTGCGGCACAGGTATCCACGCACGCGATGCCCTCGGCACCGGCTGACCCCACCAGCACCCGCGCGTCGCTGCAGCAGTTGGCAGCGCGCACGCTGATTTGGATCGTCGTGATCGTCGGTGGCCTGGCTGCGGTCATCGGCGCCATCGAGACCTGGACGGGCCTGCGCGGGCTGTGGGCCAGCCAGCGCCTGAACGTCGGCCTGGCACTGCTCGGCGTCGGCGGCTTGGCCACGCTGCTCTACCGCGCCGGCCGCGCGACGCTGGCGATGACGCTGGTGCTGGGCGGCACGCTGGTGGCGCTGATCGCCCACGCTGTCCACATCGGGCTGGGCGTGCACACGCTGATCCTCGCCGCTGGTGCGCTGCTGATCGCACTGGCCGGCGGCGTGGCCGGCAATGCGGCCGCCCTGGCGCTCGCCGCGCTCTACCTGGCGGCCATCGGCGGCCTTGCTGCGATGGAGGCGACCGGCCATCTGCCCGGCCTGCAGACGGGGAACCACCCCAAGCTGACGGACCGCGTTGTCGCCCATGTGCTGATCGCCGTCGGTGGCCTGGCCTCGGCGCTGCTGCTCAACCGCATCCTCGGCGCGGCGCTAGCACGCGCCATCAACGAAGAGGCCCGCCTGGCGCACCTCGTGCAAGCGGCGCACAACTGGGCCTGGGAGGCCGATGCCAAGTTCCGCGTGACCTCGCTGTCGGACGAGTTCGAGGCGCTGTCCGGCCACCGGCGCGAGGACTTCCTGCGCATGGGCGAACCGGGTGGCGCCGTCCTCGTGCGCGACGCAGACTACCAGCCCCTGCTGGAGGACATCCGCGCCAAGCGCGCCTACCGTGACCGCATCAACGGCTTCCGCGCGCCCGACGGCCGGCTGCTGTGGACGCTGAGCTCGGGCGAGCCGATGTTCGATGCCCAGGGCCTTCACACCGGTTGGCGCGGCGTCAGCCACAACATCACCGGCGAGCGCCTGGCGCTGCAGCAGCATCAGCGCACTGCCAACATGCTGGACCGCGTGCTGCGCGCCAGCCCCGATGCGATCTGCGTGGCCCACATCGACGATGGTCGCATTCGCTTTGCGAACTCGGGCTTCTGCACGCTGGTGGGCATGAGCCGTGAGGCGCTGATGGGGCACTCGGGCCGCGAGGTCGGCCTGTGGCCGGACAGCCGCGAGCCCAAGCGCCTGGCCGCCGAACTGGCCGAGACCGGCATGGTGCGCGATTTCCGCTCGGCCATTCTCGTCAATGGCGAATGGCGCGACCTGCTGGTGTCGGCCACGTCGCTGGACTGGGACGGCGAGGCCGCGACCATGCTGATCGCCCGCGACATCACCGAGCGCGAGCGCGCCCGCATCGAGGCCGAGGCCATCCTCGACCATGCCAGCGTCGGCATCGCGTTGACGCGCGGCGAGCGCTTCGAGCGCGTCAACCAGCATTGGCAGGACATCTTCGGCGCCAACGAGCCACGGCTGGCGGAAGGCCCGGCGAGCCTGCCCTCGATGCTGGCCACGGCCGGCGGGGCCACGTCGGTCGAGCGTGATTTCATCCGCCCGGACGGCCGGAGCATCACCGTGCAGTTGAACGCCCGCGACCTGCCGGCCACGCTGGCGGGTCGCAGCAACGCCGAGCGCGCCACGCTGTGGGTGGCCGAGGACGTCACCGAGCGGCGCCGCCAGGAACACGAACTGCAGGCCGCCAAGCAGCAGGCCGAAGGCGCGAGCCATGCCAAGAGCGCCTTCCTCGCCACCATGAGCCACGAGATCCGCACGCCGCTCAACGGCGTGCTGGGGCTGGCGCGGCTGCTGCAGCAAGCCGGGCCCGACGAGCGCCGGCCGCAATACCTGGCCCACCTCGTCAGCGCGGCCGAGTCGCTCAACGAGATCGTCTCCAACGTGCTGGACCTGTCCAAGATCGAGGCCGGTCACCTCGAGCTGGAAAAGATCGAGTTCGACCTGCATGCGCTGGCGCAGGCCAGCTTCGAGGGCTGCGCGGCGCTCGGCCGCGAGCGCGGGTTGGATATGCAGATCGAGCTGGCCCCCGGCCTGCCCCGCCTGGTCATCGGCGACCCGCTGCGGGTGCGCCAGATCATGGCCAACTTCCTCGTCAACGCGCTGAAGTTCACCGAGCGCGGACACATCCGGCTGAAGCTGGCGGTGGCTGAGCACGACCGCGTGCGCATCGTCGTGGCCGACACCGGCATCGGCGTGTCGGCCGCGCTGCAGGAGCGGCTCTTCCGCCCCTTCGCCCAGGCCGACGACTCGACGACGCGGCGCTTTGGCGGCACCGGCCTGGGCCTGTCCATCTGCCGCGAACTGGCCATGCGGATGGACGGCCGCGTCGGCGTGCAGAGCGATGGCCACAGCGGCTCCAACTTCTGGGCCGAGCTGGCGCTGCCGACGGCGCTCACCATCGATGACACCGCCACGCGCAAGCGCATCCCGCTGCGGCCGCGCGAGCCGCTGGCCGGCCAGCGCCTGCTGGTGGCCGAAGACAACCCGGTCAACCGCCTCATCATCACGGCCCTGCTGCAGCGCCTGGGCGCCGAGGTCGTCGAGGCCGAGGACGGCGAAGAGGCGGTGCGCCTGGCGCGCGAGCAGGCCGGGCGCCTGGACGGCGTGCTGATGGACCTGCACATGCCCAAGGTCGACGGCCTGGAGGCGACGGCCCTGCTGCGCGCCGACCCGGCCACAGCCGCGCTGCCCATCCACGCCTTCACCGCCGCCGTGCTCGACCAGGAGCGCCAGGCCGCGCTGGCCGCCGGCATGAACGGCTTCATCGGCAAGCCGGTGGCGGAGGACGAGGTCATACGGGTGCTGGGGCGCCGTTGAGACCGCCGCGCAGCCCCTTCCCGGGGGGGCTGAACGACGTGGCAGGTATGCGGCTTGCCGCCTCGATGGTCCCCTTCACCAGCCGGAGACCACCATGGCTCACACCACCGATCAAGACTGCATCGACGCCTGCAATGCCTGCGCCGATGCCTGCGACCACTGCGCCACCGCCTGCCTGCAGGAGCCCGACGTCAAGCCGATGGCGCGCTGCATCGCGCTGGACATCGACTGCGCGGCCCTGTGCCGGCTGGCGGCTGGCAGCATGGCGCGCGGCAGCGAGTTCGCCAAGCGCATCTGCAACCTCTGCGTGCTGCTCTGCGAAGCCTGCGGGGAAGAGTGCGCCAAGCACGCGCATGAGCATTGCCAGGCCTGCGCGGCGGCCTGCGCGCGCTGCGCTGAGGCCTGCCGCCGCATGGCGACCGTCTAAGCGGCCGTTGCCGGCCGAGCGCCGGGCCGCCCCAAGCCGGCCGGCGTCAGGGCGAGACTTGTCCGCGTTCAGCGCGGCGAGACTGGGGCCGGGTCAACAGTCCTCGCGCTGGCGATTCATGTCCGCCAGCGTCTTGCCCGGCTCGTCACGGAAGCCGTCCAGCACCTCCAGCGTCTCGACACGGTCGACGCGGAAGCTGCGAAAGTCCTCGCGCAGCTCGCACCAGGCCGACAGCGTCCACACCGGCCCCCAGAACAGGCAGGCCAGCGGGCGCACGATGCGCTCGCTGCGCACGCCGCCCAGGTCCAGGTAGCCGACCTTGAGCTTGCGGCGTGCCTCGGTGGCCTCGCGCATGGTCGTCAGGTGGGCGCTGGTCTGCGGGTCCAGCGCCGGCAGTGGCGCGTACAGGGCCAGGCTCTCGGCGGCGGCGCGCGCATCCAGCGGCAACACGGCCAGGATCTTGGACAGCGCGTTCTCGGCCTGGCGGGCCAGCACCGCGTCCAGGCGCGACTCGGCCAGGCGCACGGTAGCGACCAGGGCCTGCGCTTCTTGCTTGCTGAACATCAGCGGCGGCAGGTCGAAGCCGGCCCGCATGCGATAGCCGACACCCGCCTCGCCTTCGATGGGCACGCCCTGCTGGGCCAGCGCGGCGATGTCGCGGTAGACGGTGCGCATCGACACCTCGAGCCGCTGCGCGAGGTAGTCGGCCGTCGTGAGGCGGCGGCCACGGATGAGCTGGACGATCTGGAAAAGGCGGTCGGCACGGCGCATGGGGCGGCATTGTGTGACAGCGGGCATGGCCCTTGCGAAACACCGCTGTCCACGACAACGAAGTCGAGCACCTTCATGGCCATCTACGCCTCCTTCCAGGCCCGCGGCACCCGCGGCGCCGAACTGGCCACGCTGGGCGCCATCAGCGCCCCGCTGGCATCGCTGGCTCACGATCAGCTCTTCACCGCCCGCGCAGCGACAGGGCAGCGCTGCCCTGGAAAAGGGCAGCCTCAACCCATCGCCGTGCACAGCTCCACCAGCGTGCCATCCGGGCAGCGCACATAGGCCACCGTCTGGCCCCAGGGCTTGGTGAGGGGCGCGGCCAGTGCGCGGGCGCCGGCGGCAACGGCCTGGTCATAGGCGGCCTGCACATCGGTCACGGTAAAGCCGATCTCCATGCCCAGCGGTTGCGGGCTGGCGTCGGCGGCCACGTAGTCATGCTGAACGCTTTCGCGGGCGGTGGCGTGGTCGACAAAGGCCAGCTTCACGTCGCCGGTGCCGGTGTCAACCTCACCGTAGGCGCCGCTCTCGTGCAGGAAGCGCGGCTTCAGGCCGAAGGCCTTGTCGAAGAAGTTGAGGGACGCGGCCACGTCGGCGACGTAGATCAGGGTGTAGGCGAAGTTCATGCGGAGCTCCTTGGGTTTGAGTGCCTGCATGCTGCGCCAGGCTGGCTGTCAGCGCATGTCAGCAGCGCCCGGGACAATGGCCGGCAATGCAAGCCCTCCTGATCGCCACCGGCCTGGTGGCCCTCGCCGAGATCGGCGACAAGACCCAGCTCCTCGCCTTCATGCTCGCGGCCCGCTTCCAGCGGCCCTGGCCCATCGTGGCGGGCATCTTCGTCGCGACCGTGTTGAACCACGCCGTCGCGGGCGCTCTTGGGGCATGGCTCACCAGCCTCATCAGCCCGACGGCGCTGCGCTGGGGCCTGGGGCTGTCCTTCATCGCGATGGCGGGCTGGATGCTGATCCCCGACAAGCTCGACGCGAACGACGCGCCCAAGTCCGGCCACGGCGTCTTCGTGACGACCCTGATCGCCTTCTTCCTCGCGGAGATGGGCGACAAGACGCAGATCGCGACCGTGGCGCTGGCGGCGCGCTTCCCGGCGGATTTCATCGGCGTGGTGGCCGGCACGACCGCCGGCATGATGGCGGCCAACGTGCCGGCGGTGCTGGTGGGCGGCAAGCTGGCGCAGCGGCTGCCGGTCAAGCTGGTGCACCGCGTGGCGGCAGCGATCTTTGCGGTGTTGGGGGTGGCGACGCTGGTGCTAGCCGGCTAGCACCTGGCGCATCGCATGGTCCCACTGGGCCAGCCTCGCACCGGCCTCATCCCGCGACATGCGCGGCTCGAAGGCGCGGTCGAGCTGCCAGATGGCACCGATCTCATCAGTAGACGCATAGACGCCAGCGCCCAGCCCCGCCAACAGCGCCGCCCCTAACGCCGTCGTCTCGATGACCCTGGGGCGCAGCACCGGGATGCCGAGCAGGTCGGCCTGGAACTGCATCAGCAAGTCGTTGGCGGAGGCGCCGCCGTCCACGCGCAGCTCGGTCAGGTGCTCGCCCTCGCCCACGTCGGCATTCATCGCAGCCAGCACCGCGGCGCTCTGGAAGGCGATGCTCTCCAGTGCGGCCCGCGCGATGTGCGCCTGCGTGGTGCCGCGCGTCAGGCCGAGCAGGGCGCCGCGCGCGTCGGGCCGCCAGTAAGGCGCGCCGAGGCCCGCGAAGGCGGGCACGAACACGACGCCGCCGGCGTCGGGCACGCTCTCGGCGAGCGCCTGCACCTCGCCGCTGCCGCCGATGGAACGCAGGCCGTCACGCAGCCATTGCACGACGGCGCCGCCGACGAAGACGCTGCCTTCCAGCGCGTACTGCGCCTGCGTGCCGACCTGGGCGGCGCGGGTGGTGATCAGCCCTTGCGTGGAGGTGCGCGCCTGCGCACCGGTGTGCATCAGCAGGAAGCAGCCGGTACCGTAGGTGTTCTTGGCCTGGCCGGGTTGAAGCGCCGCCTGGCCGAACAGCGCAGCCTGCTGGTCACCCGCGATGCCGGCCACGGCGACGCCGAACTCGACGGCCTGGCCGAACACGCCCGCCGACGGACGCACCTCGGGCAGCAGGCTGCGCGGGATGTCGAAGGCGTGCAGCAACTCGTCGCTCCAGTCGCCGCGGTGGATGTCGAACAGCAGCGTGCGCGAGGCGTTGCTGACGTCGGTGGCGTGCACGGCGCCCCCTTGGCCGTCGTCCGTCAGCTTCCAGAGCAGCCAGCTGTCCACGGTGCCGAAGGCCAGTTCGCCCCGCACGGCGCGCTCGCGGGCGCCGGGGATGGTGTCGAGCAGCCAGCGCAGCTTGGTAGCCGAGAAGTACGGGTCCAGCAGCAGGCCGGTGCGCGCGCGGATCATCGGCTCCAGGTCTTGCCTGCGCATCTGCTCGCACAGCGCCGCGGTGCGCCGGTCCTGCCAGACCAGAGCCCGGTGCAGCGGCTGGCCGGTCCGGCGGTCCCACAGCACCGTGGTCTCACGCTGATTGGTGATGCCGATGGCGGCGACCTTCACGGCCGCCTTGCCCAGCGCCTCGCGGGCGCAGGCGATCTGGCCGGCCCAGATCTCCTCGGCGTCGTGCTCCACCCAGCCCGGTTGCGGGAAGTGCTGCGTCAGCTCTCGCTGGGCCGATGCGAGCAGCCGGCCGTCACGGCCGAACACCAGCGCGCGCGAACTGGAAGTGCCTTGGTCAAGCGCCAACAGGGCGTCCATGCTTGTCCCTTAGAGTGAGTGCATGGACCATTTTGACGTCGTGGTGGTAGGGGGCGGCATCAACGGCACCGGCCTGGCGCGCGACCTGGCCGGGCGTGGCTGGCGGGTGCTGCTGGCCGAGCGCGATGACCTGGCGCAGCACACCTCGTCAAGCTCCACCAAGCTGATCCACGGCGGCCTGCGCTATCTGGAGACCTACGACTTCGGGCTGGTGGCCAAGGCGCTGCAGGAGCGCGAGGTGCTGCTGCGCAGCGCCCCTCACATCATCCGGCCGCTGCGCTTCGTGCTGCCGCATGCGCCGCATCTGCGCCCGGCCTGGATGATCCGCATCGGGCTCTTCCTGTACGACCACCTGGCCCGGCGTGAACTGCTGCCGGGCTCGCACGGCATCAAGCTGGCCGGCTCGGTCTACGGCGCGCCGCTGCAGCCGCAGTTCACCCAGGGCTTCGTCTATTCCGACGCCTGGGTGGACGACGCCCGCTGCGTGGTGCTGAACGCGATGGACGCGCGCGACCGGGGTGCCGAGGTGCTGACGCGCTGCGCGGTGACCGAGGCAAGACCTGGCGCCGAGGGCTGGCAGGTGACGCTGGCGAATGGCCGAAGCGTGCGCAGCCGCGCCCTCGCCAACGCGGCCGGGCCCTGGGCCGAGAGCTTCCTGCGCGGTCAGCAGTTGCCCGCTCGCGGTCTGCGCCTCGTCAAGGGGAGTCACATCGTTGTGCGGCAGCGCTTCGCGCACGACCACGCCTATATCTTCCAGAACGCCGACGGTCGCATCATCTTCGCCATCCCCTACGAGGGCCGGTTCACGCTGATCGGCACGACGGATGTCGACCTGCCCGAGGACTCCGCGCCACCGGACCGCGCCGAGATTGGTGCCGATGAGGTCGCCTATCTGTGCGAGCAGGCGAGCCGCTATCTGGCTTCAGCCGTGCGGCCCGCCGATGTGGTCTGGAGCTATGCCGGCGTGCGCCCGCTGCTGGACGAAGGCGGCTCGGCCTCCGCGGTGACGCGGGACTACCTGCTGGAAGCCGGTGTGAGCGGCGGCGCGCCCTTGCTCAACGTCTGGGGCGGCAAGCTGACGACCTACCGCAAGCTGGCCGAGGACGGCGCAAGCCAGGTCGGCCAGTTGCTGGGCGAAGCACGTCGGCCCTGGACGCGCGATGCCAGGCTGCCCGGTGGCGACCTGGGCCCGCTGGGAGTCGACATCGGCGGCTTCATCGCCGCGCTGCAGGCCCGCCATGCAGACCGGCCGCCTGCGCTGGTCGAGCGGCTGGCGCGCGCCTATGGCGGCCTGGCCAAGCCGCTGCTGGCGGCGCCGCAGGGCAGCGAGGTTGCGCCGGGCCTGTTCGAGGCCGAGCTGCGCCATCTCGTCGAACAGGAATGGGCCACCTGCGCCGAGGACGTGCTGTGGCGGCGCAGCAAGCTCGGCCTGCACTACACGCCCGGGCAACGCGAAGCCGTCGGCGCCTGGTTGCGCAGCCGCGCCTGAACGAGCGCGGGGCCTGGGGCATGATGCCGCCCCATGCTTGCAGGTGTACTTTTTGCCCTCACGGCGGGGTTGATGTGGGGGCTGGTGTTCGTCGCGCCCTTGATGCTGCCCGACTACCCGCCAGCCCTGCTGACAACGGGCCGCTACCTCGCCTTTGGCCTGCTCGCCCTGCCGCTGGCGCTGATGGACCGCGCCAGCCTGCGCGACCTGCGCGCGGCAGACTGGTGGGAGGCGGTGCGCTTGAGCGCCGTCGGCAACTTCCTGTATTACCTGACTCTGGCGGCGGCCATCCAGCGCGCCGGCGCGCCGCTGCCGACGATGCTGATCGGCACGCTGCCCGTGGTCATCGCGATCAGCGCCAACCACCGCAACCGCGTGCGCGACGGCAAGCTGCCGTGGGCGCGGCTGCTGCCGGGGTTGCTGCTGATCGCGGCCGGCCTGCTGCTGGTCAACCGCAGCGAGCTGGCGGCGCTGCGGGCGGCCGACGCGGGCCCCGATGCGATGCGCCGTTATGTGGAAGGCGGCTTGCTGGCCGTCATCGCAGTGGCCTGCTGGACCTGGTATCCGATTCGCAATGCCGACTGGCTGCGCGAGCATGCCGACCGCAGTCCTCGCGCATGGGCCACGGCGCAGGGTCTGGTCACGTTGCCGATGGCGCTGGCCGGCCTGACGGCCGTGGCGGCCGTGCAGGCGTTGTGGCCGGGGCTGTTGATGCCGCCGGGCTTTGACTGGCCGCTCGGCCCGCAGCCGCTGAACTACATCGGCCTGATGCTGGCCATCGGCCTGTTCTCGTCGTGGCTGGGCACGCTGTGCTGGAACGAGGCCAGCCAGCGCCTGCCGACCTCGCTGTCGGGTCAGCTCATCGTCTTCGAGACACTGGCGGCGCTGGGCTATGCCTTTGCGTGGCGGCAGCAGATGCCGCCCGTGGCGACGCTGGCGGGCATCGCCCTGCTGGTGGCCGGGGTGGTGTCGGCGCTGCGCATCAAGACGGTGGCGCACGGCGCCTGAGCCACGGTCAGCTGGCAAACACCTCGAACACCCGCTCGCCGTCGAAGCCGTCCGCCTCGCCCTTGCGCACATGGCCGCGCGCGTTGCTGACGATGCGCGTGTCGCCGATGCGGTAGTCCTGCCGGCAGTGCAGGTGGCCGTGGACCCAGAGCTGGGCGCCGGGCAGCAGCGCCTCGTCGTCGTTGCAGAAGCTGGCCGTGCCGGGCTGCCGGCCGTAGCGGGGGTCGGCGCTCTTCAGGCTGGGTGCGAAATGGGTGACGGCCACGGTGGCGTCCCAGTCACCTTCGCGCGCCAGCTCGCCGGCCAGCCAGGCGCGGCTCTGCAGCGCCAGCGCGCGCACCGCATCGACGCCGAAGACCTCGCCGTGGCGCGTGGCCTGCATGACCTTCTGGAAGTAGCCACCGGCGCGCATCGCGCGCTCGCGGCCGGCCGGACCGAAGGCGTCGAAATCGCACCAGCGCGTGCAGCCAATGAAGCGCACGCGGCGGCCCTGGGCGTCGGACACGACGGCTGATTCGTCGTCCAACATCCGCAGGCCCAACGGCGTGACGTGGGCGCGCAGGGCCTCGCGTGCCTCGTCGACGTCGCGGCCGTCGAACTCATGGTTGCCCGGCACGAACAGCACCGGCACCGGCCAGCCACGGAAGAGCTCGAAGCTGCGCCAGGTGGTGTCGATGTCGCCGGCCAGGATCAGCGCTTCAGCGCCGGGTGCGGGCACCGGCTGGTAGGACTCGGTTTCCAGGTGGAGGTCCGAGAGCAGCTGTAGTTTCAAGTCCGTCGGGAACCGTCGTTAGTTGCTGCCGTGGCAGACCTTGTACTTGCGCCCCGACCCGCAGGGGCAGGGGTCGTTGCGGCCCACCTTGGGCGCGTCGCGCTTGATGGTCTCGACGCGGTAGCGCTCGGCCTCGGTGAGGTCCGACAAGTCGGCCACCGTGGCGACCAGTTCCTCGATGGCGTCGTCCAGATCCTTGAGTGGATGTTCGCGGTCCAACGTCGCGACGACTTCCTTCTCCTCGGCTGTCTCGGCCGGCAGGTGGCGGTACAGGCGAGCCAGCGCCGCGGCGACATCGTCGTTGGGCATGTCGGCCAACTCCGGGAAGCACAGGGCCGCATGCTGGAAGCCGGCCACCCAGGGCATCAGTGAACGCGAGATCAGCCCGAGCTCGTCGTAGCTGGCGCGGGCCGAGCGCTCTTCGTCGCTGGCGTCCTCGGGCAGCGGGTCGGCTTCCTGGTCTTCCTCGATCTCAAGGATGACGGGGTCGAACCAGCCGTCCTCGGCCAGGCTGCGGTTCAGCGCGGCGTGGCGGCGCTCGACGAGCTGGGTCAGCTTGTCCAGCCAGCCGGCGTCCACCGTCTCCGGCAGCAAGCCGCCGTCGTAGTCAAAGATGTTGGGCAGCCACTCGTCCGCCTCGATCAGGCGGGGTTGCACGATGACGCCGCACAAATAGCCATCCAGCATGGACGCGTCCAGCGGCTGCAGCGGCTCGGGCGTGGCGGCCAGGAGTTCGTCGAGTTCGGCGAACTCGGCGTCAGTGAGGTCTTGAGTGCTCATGGGCCGGGATTGTCGGGGTTTGCTGCGCTCGCCAAGCGGCTTTTACGGCCCGGGGCGCCGTTCGGGCGCCTCCTGCGAAACCTCAGCTGGATGCCATCGATGTCACACCTTTGCCACATTGGTGTTAACCCAAATGACATCGATAACATTTGCGATCAAAGTTCAGTCCATCGAAAGTGGCGACGGCCGCGCTGGCTTTCGGGATCGGAAGTGCCGAACGAGTCATCACCATGCGGCGCGCCGCCCCAGCGGGGATGCGCCACACGCAACAGACCCATTCAGCGCTCCCACGACAACAACCATCGGAGACACCATGCCCAAGCCCCATGCCACGCCGCGCCGCGGCGCCCCGTTCCCGCGCAGCTTGCGCCCGCAGCTGATCGCCCTGGCCGCGTCCGCACTCTGCGGCGCCGCCTTGGCCCAGCAGGCCGCCCAAGCCGTGGCCAAGCCGGCGGCCGAAGCTGCCGAAGTGAAGGAACTCGAAGCCGTCGTCGTCACCGGCACGGCGCGCCGCGAAGGCGTGCGCAAGCTGGAAGCCGGCTTCTCGATCACGACCGCCACCGAGGAGCAGATCAAGCAGGCCGCGCCCGCCAGCACCGCCGACATCCTCAAGACGGTGCCGGGCATCTTTGTCGAAACCTCCGGCGGCCAGGCCGGCGCCAACATCCGCGTGCGCGGCTTCCCCACGCCCGGCGACGGGCCCTATTCGACCTTCCAGCTCAACGGCGCGCCGCTGTATCACCTGCCTACGCTGAGCTTCTTCGAGCACTCGCAGCTCTTCCGGCTGGACGACACCATCGAGCGCATGGAAGTGCTGCGCGGCGGCCCCAGCCCCATCTTCGGCAGCGGCCAGCCGGGCGTGACGGTCAACTTCATCCAGAAGGACGGCCGCAGCCCCGAGGCCGGCCTGCGCATCACGACCGGCACCGGCAGCCTCAAGCGCGTCGACGGTGTCTATGCCGGCAAGCTGTCGACCGACTGGAACCTCATGGTCGGCGGCTTCTGGCGCCAGAGCCAGGGCGTGCGCGACACCCAGTTCCCCGCCGACGAGGGCGGCCAGGCCAGCCTGGTGCTCAGCCGCAAGCTCGACGCCGGCAGCCTGCAGCTCTATGCCCGCGCGCTGCGGGACCGCAATGCCTTCTTCACGGCCATCCCGGTCGTCGGCGGCGCGGATGGCAAGAGCGTGTCGAGCTACCCCGGCTTCAATGCGCTGAAGGACTACTTCTACGGCAACGAGCTGCGCGCCGTCGTGCTGGAAACCGGCCGCGCCACGGGCCGCACCCTGCCCAACGGTCGGCCCGAGATCCAGCGCAGCACCCTCACCAAGGACCTGGCCGACGGCCGCGGCGCCGATGTGCAGACCTTCGGCGCCAACCTCGACACCAAGCTGGGCGACTGGACGCTGACCAACAAGCTCAGCCACACCAGCGGCGACACGCCGACCTATGCGCTGTTCTCCGGCGCCAACCCGCAGACGCTGGGCAGCTATATCGCGTCACAGGTCACTGCGGCCAATGGCGATGCCGCCGTCGTCGCAGCCGCCGGCCGCGTGGCTACCACCGGCACGGCCACGTTCACGAATGGCGGCGGTGCCGTGGCGGCCGGCACGCCCGTCATCGTCAACGGCATGTGGGCGGTGGACAAGGCGCTGCGCTCGACCAGCAACGAGACACGGCTGTCGCGCGAGATCGGGCCGGGCAACAACCTCACCGTCGGTCTGTACCTCGCCGGCTACAGCTCGCACGACGTCTGGGCGCTGGGCCAGGCGCAGCTGATGACGGTGCAGTCGCATGCGCGCCTTGTCGACGTGCAGCTGGACAACGGCGTGCGCGTGTCGCGCAACGGCTTTGTGCCGCCGCCGTTCTCGTTCAACCTCGACGCCAACTACAGCGGCAACACACGCGCCTTCTTCATCGCCGACGAATGGCAGATCAACCCGCAGCTGCGCATCGACCTCGGCGCGCGCCGCGAGACGCAGCGCATCACCGGCACCATTGCCAACGTCGGCAACGGCGACCTCGATGCCGACCCGCTGACTCTGCACAACAACAACCTGTCCTACCTCAACGGCACCCACACGCTGATCGACAGCAAGCTCAGCCGGACCTCCTTCACCGCGGGCGCCAACTACGCCTTCAGCCGCGAGTTCAGCGCCTTCGTGCGTGCGAACAAGGGCCACCGCATGCCCGACTTCGACGTGCTGCGCGGCCGCGGCGCCAACGAGGCCAAGGACCCTGTCGAGGACATCACGCAGCTCGAGATCGGACTGAAGACCGCGACCAAGCTCTACAGCGCCTTCCTGACGGCCTATGCCAACAAACTGACCAACTCGCAGACGCAGCAGTTCACGAATGCGGGCAACGTAGTGCTGCGGCCCAACAGCGAAGCCAAGGGTGTCGAGTTCGAGCTGGCGCTCCGGCCCGGCTATGGCTTCGAGATCGCGGCGACGGGTAACTTCCAGAACGCCAAGTACAAGGACTTCCAGCAATTCACCGGCAAGCGCGTCGAGCGCGCGCCGAAGTTCCAGGCGCGCCTGACGCCGAGCTGGCAGACGCAGACCGGCCTCGGCCAGCTGCGCGCCTTCGCGACCCTCAGCCATGTGGGCGACCGCTTTGCGGACCAGACCAACACGCTGACGCTGCCGGCTTACCGGACGGTCGATGCAGGCGCGGTGTTCTCGATGGACAACGGGCTGGAGGTGCGGCTGACAGGCACCAACCTGACCAACAAGATCGGGCTGACGGAAGGCAACTTCCGGGTGCCCGGTCAGGGGGTTGGGCAGGATGGGGTGTTCCTGGCGCGGCCGTTGTTTGGGCGGTCTTATGAACTGTCGGTCGGCTTCCAGTTCTGAGTGGATGTTCGTGAGTGGCTTGATGCGTTCCGGTACACCCCAGTGGCCGGGACGCGCCTCCCAAGAATCGGCCGCGTAAGGCACCCCATGACCACAAAGCTCCAGTCCCCGCCCACGGCCGCGACCACCGGCACGCTGCGCATCCAGCTCGCCATCATCCTCACCTACATGCTCTTCGGCGCCCTGCTGAACAGCGTCGGCGCGGTGAACCTGCTGGTCGTGCAGACCCTCGGCGTCGCCCGCGCCGACGCCGCCCTGCTGGACGCGTGGAAGGACCTGCCGATTGCCATCACGTCCTTCCTGGTCGCCTCCCTGCTTCCAAGATTGGGACTCAAAAGATCCATGCTGCTGGCCGTCGCCGCCGTCGGCGCGGCCTGCGCCGCCATGCCGGTGCTGTCCGCCTTCTGGGCCATCAAGCTGCTGTTCTGCACCCTCGGCGCCGGCTTCGCGCTGGTCAAGGTGTCGGCCTACTCCATGATCGGCCTGGTCACGCATGACAAGGCCGGCCACGCTCGCTTCACCAACCTGCTCGAAGGCCTCTTCATGGTCGGCGTGCTGGGTGGCTTCCTGCTGTTCAGCCACGCGGCAAATGCGCCCGGCAACGGCTGGCTGGACGTCTATCCCTGGCTGGCGGGCATCGCCGCGGCGGCCTTCGTGCTGCTGCTGGTCAGCCCGCTCGACGAAGGCCCCATCCAGTCGCCCGGCACCACGGTCAGGCAAGACCTGGTCGCCATGGCACCCCTGCTCAGGATGGGCCTGGTGGTGGTCTTCCTGCTGTCGGCCTTCCTCTATGTGCTGATCGAGCAGGGCATCTCGACCTGGCTGCCCAGCTTCAACAACGAGGTGCTGCGCCTGCCCACCGCCATGAGCGTGGGCCTGGCGGTCATCATGCCGGCGACGACCGCACTGGGCCGCCTGACCAGCGCGGCCATCATCGGGCGGCTGGGCTGGTACGCCGTCGTCATGGCCTGCCTGGTGGGCATCGCGGTGCTCATCCTCGTCACGCTGCCGCTGTCGCGCAATATCGCGCCGATCGTGGGCGACGCCGGCTGGCTCAACGCGCCGCCAGCGGCCTATCTGCTGCCGCTGACCGGCCTGCTGCTTGCGCCCATCTACCCGGCTATCAACTCGGCCATGCTCTCCGCCCTGCCGCAGCGCCAGCACGCCGCCATGACCGGCCTCATCGTCGTCTTCTCGGCCCTCGGCGGCAGCCTGGGCAGCTTCATCACCGGCCGCCTCTTCGTCGCCTTCGACGGCGCAACGGCCTTCGCTCTGCTCCTCATGCCCACCGCCGCCCTCGCGCTCGCATTGACGCGCCTGCGCCGCCACCTGAACCATGTCTGAACCGACCCCCCACGAGCTCTACGGCGAGCTCTTCATCGCCGTGCAGATGGGCGGCGTCTGCGGCGACGGCAAGAGCTTTGTGGATGCGCTACCGCGCTCCGCACCCGCCGCCATCCGCACCCACTTCGACGACGAACGCTCGCGGCCCGGCTTCTCGCTGCGCGATTTTGTGCACGCCCACTTCGCGCTGCCCGGCCACGCTGCGCCGGCCGGCCCGCGCTTGGAAAACCGCGAGCCCGTGCGCGATCACATCCGCGCACTATGGCCGCTGCTGGTGCGCGAACACCGCGACGCCGGCCCCGGCGACAGCCTGCTGGCGCTGCCGCGTCCCTACGTCGTGCCGGGCGGGCGCTTTCGCGAGCTGTACTACTGGGACAGCTACTTCACGATGCTCGGCCTGGTGGCCGATGGCCGGCGCGACCTGGCCGAGGCCATGCTTGCCAACTTCGCCCACCTGATCGCCACCTACGGCTTCATTCCCAACAGCAGTCGCAGCTACATGCTGAGCCGCTCGCAGCCGCCCTTCTTCTTCAAGATGGTCGAGCTGCTGCACGCCGACGACCCGGCGGGCGGTTTTGCGCAACACCTGCCGGCACTCAAGGCCGAGCATGCCTTCTGGATGGACGGCGAGGCCGAGCTCGCGCCCGGCCGGGCCCATCGCCGTGTGCTGCGTACTGCGGACGGCGCGCTGCTGAATCGCTACTGGGACGACCGCGACACCCCACGCGAAGAAAGCTGGCGCGAAGACGTCGAGACGGCCGAGGCCAGCGGCAGGCCGCATGGGCAGGTCTGGCGCGACCTGCGCGCCGCAGCCGAAAGCGGCTGGGATTTCTCCGGCCGCTGGTGCGCCGACCCCGCCGATATCGCCACCATCGAAACCACGGCCCTGGCGCCGGTGGACCTGAACGCGCTGCTGGCCGGCCTGGAAACGGCCATCGCGCTGGGGGCCGCGCGCAGCGGCGACCTGGCCACAGCCCGGGCCTTCGAGGCCCGCAGCGCCGCGCGCCGGCAGCTGTTGCAAGCGCGCTTCTGGCGCGCCGACACTGGCCACCTCGCCGACCTGAACTGGCGCCACACTGCCGACCCGCGCCCGCTGACGGCCGCCGCCCTCGTGCCCCTCTACCTGGGCATTGCCACGCAGGCACAGGCCGACGCAATGGCCGTGCACGTGCGGCGCGTGCTGCTGGGCGCCAACGGCCTGCTGACGACCGCCCTCGCCACCGGTCAGCAATGGGACGCCCCCAACGGCTGGGCGCCGCTGCAATGGATGGGCGCCCAGGGCCTGGCGCGCTACGGCCATGCCGCGCTGGCCCGCGACATCGCCTCACGTTGGTGCGCCAGCGTCCACCGCGTCTACCTGGCCACCGGCCGGCTGCTGGAGAAGTACGACGTGGCCGAAGACCGCCCCGGCGGCGGCGGCGAGTACGAAACCCAGGACGGTTTCGGCTGGACCAACGGCGTCTTTGTCGCCTTCGAAGACGGCCTGCTGCAAGGCTTGGGGGCGGCGGCGCACCAGACGGTCACGGGCTCGGGCTAAGCTGGCGGCCGCCATGCCTGCCCAGACGCCGTCCGAGACGCCCACGCTCAGCCCTGCCGCCCTTGCCCGCTGCATTCCCTTCATTGTTTTCATGGCGTTGCTGGCCTTGCGCGGCTATCTGCCCGCCGATGCCGGGCTGGACCCACGCTGGATCTACGGCGCCCAGACGCTCATCGTCGCTGGCCTGCTGGCCTGGTACTGGCGCAGCTACGGCGAGCTGGTGCGCCAGAACCTGCCCGACGCACGCGAGACCGGCTGGGCGGTCGTCGTCGGCATCGTCGTGTTCGCGGTCTGGGTGCAGCTGGATGCGCCGTGGATGCAACTCGGCACCCCGACCGCCAGCTTCGTGCCGCTGGATGCCCAAGGCCAGCTGATCTGGCCGCTGATCCTGCTGCGCCTGGCCGGCGCGGCGCTGGTCGTGCCGGTCATGGAGGAACTGTTCTGGCGCAGCTTCCTGATGCGGTGGGTGCAGCACCCCGGCTTCGAGCGCGTCGACCCGCAGACCGTCGGGATCAAGGCCGTCGTCCTGTCAACCTTCGTGTTCATGCTGGCCCACACGCTGTGGCTGGCCGCCATCGTTGCCGGCCTGGCCTATGCGCTGCTCTACCGCAAGACCGGCAAGCTGTGGGCGGCCGTCATCTCGCATGCGGTGACCAACGGGCTGCTCGGCATCTGGGTCATCGCGACGGGGCGGTGGGAGTTCTGGTGAGGCGGGGCCGCCAAGGCGCCAGCTCGTCCACCGCCCATCAAGCCTGAGACCGCCTGACCGCCCGTCAAGACGGATTCCCGGGCGGTGCCTTCACGACGCCGAAGCGGCGGGCGCCCCGGGGCTCAGCCGCGCTCGATGTCGTGCAACAAGCTCTTCACCTTGGTGGTGATGATGTCCACCGCCGCACCGTTGGCACCGTGCGGCAGGATCACGTCGGCATTGCGCTTGGTCGGCTCGATGAACTGCTTGTGCATGGGGCGCACGGTGTCCAGGTACTGCTGCACGACCGACTCGGTGCTGCGGCCCCGCTCCGAAATATCGCGCTGCAGCCGACGGATGAAGCGCACGTCCGAGGCCGTGTCCACATAGATCTTCAGCGACATCATGTTGCGCAGCTTGGCGTCGTACAGGGCGAACAGGCCCTCGACCACGATCACCGGTGCCGGCTTGACGGTGATGGTTTCGCTGGAGCGGTTGTCGGCGGCGAAGTCGTACACCGGCATCTCGATCGCCTCGCCCCGGCGCAGCGTCGCCAGGTGCTGCGCCATCAGGGGCCAGTCAAAGGCGTCGGGATGGTCGTAGTTCTGCTTGCGCCGGTCCTCCGGGGGCATGTCCGACTGGTCGCGGTAGTAGTCGTCCTGCATCACCACCGCCACCTTCTCCGGCCCGATGGCGGCCAGCACCTCGCGCGTCACCGTGGACTTGCCGCTGCCGCTGCCCCCTGCGACACCGATGACAAAAGGTTTACTCGTGGATTTGGGCATGGGGCGGTGGCGCAGGCTAGGGCCCTGCAACGGGCAGGCGGACAAGCAGATTTTGCGCGGGCTCGGGGGAGGTTCCATTGGGCGCGAACGCTAACTTGGCTTCGACAGCGCAGGCTCAACCCGATCCGCCACCCCTGCCTCCGCTGGGCACGGGTCGATTGGCGGCTACCGACCCGTTGCATTCCTTGGTGTCGGCGATCAACTTGCCCTGAAGCGGCCGTTCAAACGTTTCCGCTCAGCGGGCGGCGAAGCCGTCCGCTGCAGCAAGTGGTTAGGCGCTTGGTGGGAATACAAGAGGTGCTCCGGGCCTAGTGAGTCACCTTGATTCCGGACGACGGGCAGAGGTCATCAATGAGTTCTTGAAGTTCTGACCAAGACTCATCTTGATAAAACTTGATGTCAATCGGATAGTGAGGATGCTCAGCAAGGCGGCCATTGAAGGCAGCCATGAAATCATCTCGGTCAGCGATGTAGAGGACGAACTCGCGTAGATGGTTTCCGATTCGACGGTATGCCTCGAAGCAAGAGTTCGGCCCCTCAAGAGTGACCAACGCGCGCTCGAATTTCAGCATCTCCGCATTCACGTCATCTTTAGGCATGCCGTTGTCTGCCGAGCCGTCGTATTTCCATGAAATGACGACTAGCCAGTTCAGCGCAGATCGAACGACCTCTTGCGGCATCTCGGGAACGAGCGTCCAAAGGATCGGAAGGCCGTCCTTTAATGTGCGGAAGACCTTACCTTTGCGATCTCTTCGTTGGTCTGTCATGGGCACGTTCATCCGAGGAGATAGGGAGCGCCTAACGAATGAAAGGGACTTCCCCGTCCCGCACCGGCCGCATTGCGGCGACCGGCAACAAAGTGCCAGGATGGGAAGTGCGGTTTCTCATCAACTCTTTCGGAAGGGGAAGTCCATGACGATTCTGACCGTAGGTATTGACCTCGCCAAGAACGTTTTCGCAGTCCACGGCGTCAATGATGCCGGTCGTGCCGAGCTGGTGCGCCCAGCTGTGCCGCGCCACAAGCTCCACGAACTCATCGCCGCGCTGCCGCCCTGTGTGATCGGCATGCAAGCCTGCTCCGGCGCGCACCATTGGGCACGCCTGTTCCAGGCCAGCGGCCACACCGTGCGGCTCATCGCCCCGAAGTTCGTCACGCCCTACCGCATGACCGGCAAGCGCGGCAAGAACGATGCGGCCGACGCCGCCGCGATCTGCGAGGCCATCCAGCGCCCGCACATGCGCTTCGTGCCGCTCAAGGACGTTGAGCAGCAGTCGCGCCTGATGGTGCACCGGGCTCGCCAGGGATTTGTAGAGCAGCGCACCACCACGATCAATCGCATCCGCGGCCTGCTCAGCGAGTTCGGCATCGTGCTGCCGCTCAAGGCCGCCACCGTTCGCCGGCGCGCCTGCGAGTGCCTCGAAGACCTGCCCGGATACGCCAACACCGTCATTGGCGACCTGCTCAGCGAGGTCACGCGGCTGGCCGAGCGCGTGGCGCAGTACGACGTCCACATCCAGGTCATGGCACGCGATGACGAGCGCGCCCGGCAACTGATGCAACTCGCAGGCGTCGGGCCTACGACGGCCACGTGTTTGCTGGCCATGATCGGCAACGGGCACGAGTTCGACTGCGGGCGCCAGTTCGCCGCCTGGCTGGGCCTGGCGCCGGGGCAGTACAGCTCGGGCGGCAAGACACGGCTCGGGCGCATCACCAAGGCGGGCGATGCCTATCTGCGCAGCCTGCTCGTGCTGGGTGCGAAGGCGCTGCTGGCGGCTGTTAAGAAGAAGACCGATCCCATCAGCCGCTGGGCCGTTGCGCTGGCCGAACGGCGAGGCTACTGGCGCACGGTGGTGGCCATCGCGGCCAAAAACGCACGAATGGCCTGGGCGGTGTTGAGGCGCGGCGAAGCGTTTGCGTTGCCGGCATGACCAGCTCGACAGACCACCATCCAAATCCAGCGAACGAAGCAACCAGTTCTACCGCCGCGTGACGGCAAGCGTTGATGACAACAGGTTTGGACCTGCGCGGGGCGTGACCGCTGAGCTCAAGGGCGGCGAAAGCCTGACCGGCTAACGAATGGGTCCCCCGCGGGCGTCCTTCATCAGGGTCCGTGGCCTTGAGCGCCACACGAATGACCGTTTGTAGTTTGGCCAGTCCGCACCTCGTTGTTCATGTCGGCGCGCGCAGTCTCGACGGCTGTACGTCGTGAAGGAAAAGCAGATGAAGAAATGGTCCGCAAAGCGGGCCATTAGGGATTCGTTTGGCTTGACTATTGGGGAAGCCCTTGTAGTTCAAGCCGTCCGCTGGAGCGAAGGGTTGGGCAACACCGACCCGAGCCTTGCCTTTTTTGATTCGCTATTCACCGCTGGCGTCCTTGCGTCTCACACGCTTTCGTTGCGCGTTGTCCGCCTTGATGATCTGCGCGCACCCACCTTCTGACGGAACCTTTCGGTCTGTTTTGATTGTGTGCCAGCCACCGCAGTTCGGATCAGGGCAGCCGCACACGGTGAACTGAACCGGATGCTCCCCCAAGCCTTCTCGCTTCTGGATTGCGTTTGTGCGCTCGCGGCTCTTGATGATGTCAACGATGGCAGATCGACCAAGGAATGGGCGGGACATGATTTAACTCTGTGCGATGGACGAATGTTTCGAATGCGCTGCCCAACACCTGAGTTAAGCCGCGCCGCGAAGCAGCGTCGGCTTGGACGAATTGTTAGGCCGGAGCTGCGGTGCCCCTGAGCCATGGAGGCGAAGCACCTCTTCCTTGTCCTTGAGCGGCCGCATAAAGACCCCGGGCTTGATACTTTGGAAATCCGGCCCTTTCAGAAGGATCAGCCGCTGCTCGGAGTCTTGAGCGTGGGCGGCTTGGATTTGGCCCAGGCTGTAGTGGAGGTGAGATGCCAATGGCACGTGGAGGACCGCTGGGACCTTTGGGGCATTTGTGACAACGACCTCGTCGACCGCAATGCGCAGCCTGATCTGATTGTTGAGCCCGGGGCCCGTTCGCGCCTCGGGGTCGCGGATCTGCCTGCCTGAGCCATCGACCATGTCTACTCCCGTCACGCGGCCGATCAAGACGTGGTCTGCGCCAGTGGCCATCTCTTCCAGCGTGGCCTCAAATGGAAAGCCTGCCAGTGCAACTGCTGGCAGAAGCGAAAGGACGGTTAGCAAGATGCGACGCATGTTTTTCTCCGGCCTAGACAAGATGGCTTCGCGATGTCGGGCGGCCCGCCCCCTGCGATGCCGTAGGTTGCAGGCGCAAGGCCTGCAGAGCTACACCAAGGCACCCGGCAGGCGGTCTGCCGGGGCGTTGCAAGTGAGCAAGGAGTCGGGCCATGGGCAAGGAATCTAGCACCCTGTTCGTCGGGTTGGACGTTCATAAGGACAGCATCGACATCGCCGTGGCGGATGCGCCGCGTGACGCCGAGATCCGCCATGTCGGCAGCATCCAGGGCGACCTCGCCTCGCTGGACAAGGCTCTGCGCAAGCTCGTCAGTCGCGGCCAGCCGCTGCACATCGTCTACGAAGCCGGGCCTTGCGGCTTCGTCATCCAGCGCCACCTCTGCGCCCAGGGCTTGCACTGCGACGTGGTGGCGCCGTCCAGCATCGCCCGCCCTCCCGGCGAGCGCATCAAGACCGACCGGCGCGACGCCATGCTGCTGGCCCGGCTCGCCCGCTCGGGGGACCTCTCGGTGGTACGCGTGCCCGACGCAGTCGACGAGTCCGTGCGCGACCTGGTGCGCGCCCGCGAGGATGCCGTGCGTGAGCAGCGCAATGGCCGCCACCGGCTCAAGGCGCTGCTGCTGCGCAACGGCGTCCCCTATGCCGGCAAGTCCTCGTGGACAGCGGCACATCTGCGCTGGCTGGCCACGGTCAAGCTCGGCCACACGGCCCAGCAGATCGCCTTCCAGGAGTACCTGCACGCGATCACGCAAGCCGGCGAGCGCATCGCGCGGCTGGAGCAGGCGCTGCGTGACACGCTGCCGGCCTGGGGCCTGATGCCCGTGGTGCAGGCGCTGCAAGCCCTGCGCGGCGTGCAGTTGATCGCGGCGATGACGCTGGTGGCGGAGCTGCAGGACTTCCTGCGCTTCGAGTCGCCGCGCCAGTTGATGGCCTACCTGGGGCTGGTACCCGCCGAGCACAGCTCGGGCCCCAAGCGCCGGCAAGGCGCCATCACCAAGGCGGGCAACAGCGCGGCGCGACGCATGCTGGTCGAGGTGGCCTGGCACTACCGGATGGAGCCTCGGGTCAGCCCGATCATCGCGGCGCGCCAGGACGGACTGCCGGAGCAAGTGACCCAGATCGCGTGGAAGGCGCAGACGCGGCTGTGCCACAAGTTCAAGCGCCTGAGCGCGCGCCGGCTCATGAAGACCAAGGCCGTGGTGGCGGTGGCGCGCGAGCTGGCCGGGTTCGTGTGGGCGATTGGGCGCGAGGTGCAGCTCTCGGGCTGGACGGGGCTCAAGCCACAGCCACCGGCGGCGGCCCAGGCCGCATGAACGCAGGTCGTCTTGGTCAAAGCACCGCATCGAGGAGGTGACGCAACAGCATTTGCACCAGAGGCCGGACGGGGAACGCGGCGCAGTCGCGGCCATCAAGGGAACCCTCGACAACGTTATTGAGCGTGAACGTCGCGCGAGCGGCCGGATCGACCTCAGACCCTAGACCGAAGGCAGCCCTGCGACGAACACTTGTCTTGAGGTAGCCAACCCTCGCATATCAGCATGATCAACCGTCGCGCATCCACATCGGGTGGCAACTCAGGCTCCGTCGCGTTCCCCGTCCGGCAACGGGTTCAGTTCAATATCTGCACCGCAGAGGGCCGGGTCTTGCCGCTTGACAAGAAGAAGCCATATCAACGTTCGCGCTCAGCGGGCGGCGAAGCCGTCCGCTGCAGCAAAGGGTTAGCCTTCGGCCGCCACATGAGGCGCCTCCGCTGACCAGAACTTATTGAGCCCTCTCCACCAACTCTGCGACTCTGGGCCGAGGAACGGGAAGAATGCTTCTGGGCTCGTGGCCGAATGACTCCAAACATTCTGAATACCTTCGAGTACGCCGATGGTGGCGAACTCTCGAACCCAGGGCGTTCCCTCGGTGTGCAGTTTCTCGATGGCCGTTCCAACGGCACTAAATGTCTCGACTTCTCCGGCTTGAAAGCGCTCAAGCAAGTGCGCTGCGAACGCACCGGCAGCAGCGTACAAAACGTCGTTCCCGTAGGCTTCGACGTGCTCCTTCCACTGATCCTCGAATGACGGACACGCCTCAACGAGGCAATGCATGGCTTCGGTTTTCTCGATCATCGGGAGAGAAAGCTAACGAATAGCGTTTATCCGCCGCCCAGGCGAGCTTGGAAGAAGTCTTGGCATAGCAGCGGCGGATAAACCTGTTGGACTGAACCGCCGGCCCGATGGTGGCGGCAGCGGCGGCGACAAGGGGAATGTAAGTTTCAAATCCCTTGCCGCACCAGTGCGGATTCACCCTGTTGGGGGTGTCGGCTCGCCGGGCGTGCCGCTACGGGTCGGTGACCTCGTTTGGGCAGGCCGCGTGCAGTCGGCCATGACGCCGCCGAGGGCGCGCAGCCTGCGCCGGTTTGGGCACGCGCAGCCTAGCGCGGCGACATGGCCTGTCCCGCGCCGCCCCGCGCCGATGTGGCTGCGCTGTGCCGTCATGGCGGCCCCCGGCAAGCGATGTCCGGTCGCGCCAGCAATCCTCGCAGCCTCAGCACATCCGCCCCGCGCTGCTCCACCACACGCCATGTCCCTTTGCAGTGGGCACAGGTGTTGATCTCGATGCCGGCTACCCGCTTCATGAAGGCCCGGGCGTCCTCTTGCGCCTGCCGGTTGGCCGTCGGCATGGCCAGCAGTTGCCGCGCTTGCGCCAGCCGCTCGGTCTTGGCACACGGCGCCAGCAGCCCGTAGTGGCGGATGCGCTTGAAGCCGCCGGGCAGGACGTGCTGCAGCAACCGGGCAATGAACTGCTCGCCCGGCATCGAGATCGTGCGTTTGCCGCCGTGTTCATCGGTGCGCACGCGCAGCCGCACCGCGTCGCCCGCTATGCCGACCAGCCGCTCGTGGCCGATGGCCGTGCGGTGGGTGTAGCGGCTGAGGTAGTCCAGCACCGCCGCCGGCCCGGCCAGCGGGGTCTTGGCATAGACCACCCAGTCGTGCCGGCGCAGCGCCTGGGTTCTGGCTCGGCGCGCGCTCGCGTCGGCCGGGTCGCGCGGCAGGTCGCCACCGGCTTCGGCCCTGTGCAGCGCCTGCATGAACTTGCCTCGGAAGACGCGGCTGAGTGCGTGCACCGGGAACAGGAAGCGCTCGCTGCGGGTGGGCCGCACCCAGCTGGGTGCACTGCTGTCAGGGGTCGTGCTGAGCTTGAGCGCCCCGCAGGCCATCAGCGCATGCACATGAATATGGCATCGCAGGTCCTGCGTCCAGGTGTGCAGCACCAGCGTGAAGGCGGGCACGCCACCGAGCCAGCGCGGGTTGGCGGCGAACTCGGTGAGCGTCGCGGCGGCTTCGTGCATGAGCGCGTCGTAGACCCAGCGCGCATGCGTTGCGGCCAGGGGGTTGAGTTCATGCGGCAGCGTGAAGACGAGGTGGCAGTAGGGCACGGTGAGCAGCTCGCCCAGGCGCGCGGCGCGCCAGGCGTCGCGCTGGCGGCTCTGGCACTGCGGGCAGTGGCGGTTGCGGCAGCTGTGCCAGCGCCAGTGTTCACGTTGGCAGCCCTCGCAGCGCAGCCGCACGCCGCCCAGGGCCGGCGTGCGGCAGGCCACGATGGCGCGCCAGGCGCGGGCTTGCGCGCTGCTCAGCAGGTGGTGACTCAGGTACTCGGGCCCGAAGTGGTGCAGCACCTCGGCCAGCGTCGTGGCCATGATCGGCTCGTCAGGGGCGCTGCGATCAGTGCAGCGTGGGCAGCGAACTCAGCAGCAGCAGGGGCTGGCGGCGATGGAGGTCGGCCGCGTCGGGTCGCGCCAGGTGCAGGTAACGCATCGTGGTGCTGATATGGCTGTGGCCGAGCCACTGCTGCAGGCTGTGCAGGTCCACCCCGGCCTCCAACAGGTGGGTGGCATAGCAGTGGCGCAGGGTGTGGATGCCGCCGCGCTTGGTGATGCCAGCGTGCACACAGGCCCGGCGATACCAGCGCTGGGCGACGCAGATGTCCAGCGCGAGCACAGGGTCGCGTTGCGAGGTGAACAACCAGCCGCGCGGCCGCGCCACCTGCCACCAGGCACGCGCCACGGCCAGGGTGTCGGGGCTCAGCGGCACGAAGCGGTCCTTGGCGCCCTTGCCCTGCACGACGTGGATGCACATGCGGTCGGCATGGCTGTCGATGTGTTCCACGCGCAGGTGGCACAGCTCCGAGACGCGCAGGCCCGTGCCGTACGCTAGTTGCAGGAAGCTGCGCGCCTTGGCGTGACAGGCGCACTCGAACAGCCGCGTGAGTTCGGCCCGGGCGAGCACTTCGGGCAGGGCTTGCGGGGCCGGGCCCAGCGGGATCTGGAAGACCTCGCCGTCCACCGCCAGCACGGTGCGGTAGAAGAAGCGGAACGCGCAGCCGTACAGGTTGAGGCTGGCGCGGGCGAGGTGGCGCTCGCGCAGGAGGTACAGCAAGTAGGCCTGCACCTCCTCGGCGCGGAGCAGCGCGGGGCTGCGCCCATAGTGCCGCGCCAGGCGGGAGACGGCGTCGACATAGGTCTCTTGGGTGCGCGGCGCCATGCCGCGCAGTTGCAGCGCGTCGAGCATGCGCTGGCGCAGGAGGCTGATCTTGGGTGGGGTGGTGGCAGCCATGACGGCTCTCCTTGATCCTCTCGGGCACATGCCCGCATCGGTCAAGGTACGCCGCTCCGACTCTGCTGGCTTCCCAGCCAGTAAACCACCGCGTCAGCGGTTTAGTTCAACTATTGGTTCATCAAGCATGCCCTGCCGCATAACCCGGCCATGGTATTCCTTCGGCGAGGGGTCTCACCTCAGCGCGCCTGCATCACCCACAGCGTCATGCCGCTGAGGGCCAGCCAAAGCATCGGCACCACCCAGGCCAGCCTCCACGGCAGGCGTGGCGCGGCGGGTGTGAGCAGCAGGGCGCCGAGCGTCGCCAGCGCCGTCGGGTCGGGGGCGAGGCCGAACACCTCCGCCTGCGCGAGCGGGCGCCCAAAAGCCAGGCCGGCGAAAGGGTAGATCAGCAGCGCCGCGGCCATCAACGCAATGCCGGCGCGTGGCGAGGTGTTGCGCCGGTGGGTCTGGGGCCGCGCGGCGGCCAGTGCCAGCAACAGCAGGGCCTGCGCCGCGAAGGCGGCAGCCAGCCAGCCGGCCGCCCAATTGATGCCGGCATAGCGCTGCAGGTGAAACGCCCAGGCCACGAAGCCCCAGGCCGCCGCGGTCACCAGCAGCAGCGGCCGAGCCGAGCCACTGCGCCAGCGCCACCACAGCGCCGCCAGCGCCAGCCCCAGCGCAAGCACATGCAGCGGCCACCACTGCGCGTTGTGCAGCTCAAACAGCCGCCAGTAAGTGCGCGCGGAGAACAGCAAAAAGTCAGACGGGCGGTAGGTCCACCACTCGCTCATCGCAGGAGCGCCTTCACATCGGCCGCCATGCGCTGGCGCAGTGCCGCATCGGGCAGCGGGCCGCGCGCGGCGCCGAGGTTCTGCAGCACATGGTCCACGCGGGTCGTGGCCGGAATGGCGCAGCTGACGGCCGGGTGCGAGACAACGAACTTCAGCGCCGCCTGGGCCCAGCCGTCGCAGCCCAGCTCGGCCGCCCAGCCGGGCAGCCGGTGGCGCTGCAGCGCATCCAGCAGCGCGCCCTGGCGGAAGGGCCGGTTGACGATGACGCCGATGCGGCGCTCCTGCGCCAGCGGCAGCAGGCGCTGCTCCACCTCGCGGTCGAGCAGGTTGTAGGAGAGCTGCACGAAGTCGATGGGCTGCGTGCGCATGATGCGTTCGATGTCCGCGTGGCGCCGCCCCTCCGACGTAGTGATGCCGACATGGCGCAGCGCCCCAGCCGCCTTCATCTGCAGCAGCATGGGCAGGTGCTCCTCCCAGGCCAGCAGGTTGTGCACCTGCAGCAGGTCAAAGCGCGGCAGGCCCCACAGCCGGCGCGAGGCTTCGACCTGCGCCGGCCCGCGTGCGCCGGGCGACACCCAGACCTTGTCTGCCGAGAACACCGGCGCATCGCGCAACTGTTTCAGGCCATGGCCGATGGTGGCCTGCGCCGAGCCGTACATCGGCGACGAGTCGATCATTCGGCCGCCGCCGGCGAAGAAGGCGCGCATCACCTCGGTACAGGCGGCCAGCGCCTGCGGGTCGGCCCCGACATTGAAGGTGATCCAGCTGCCCAGGCCCACCAGCGGCAGCGCCTCGCCGCCGCCGGGCACAGGCCGGGTCAGCAGCGGCGCTGCCGCCCGCGCGAGCGGTGGCAGGGTGGCGATGGCGGCCAGTGCGCACAGCGCCTGCCGACGGCTTTGCAGCGAAGGATGGGGCATGGCGGCCATCCTAAGCCGCGAGAAAGACCGCCCTCAGCGGATGGCGTTGTTGACCTCATCGGCCGCGGTGCCCGTCAGCCCGCCCAGCAGCAACAGCCAGTCACTGGTGCCGCCGGGCCGGCCGTCGGGGTTCCAGATCTGCAGGTCGGTCGCTGAGGTGGCGTCGGCCGCCGCCGGATAGGCATCGGGCTGCACGCGCTGCAGCCCGCCGGCTAGGTTGAGACGGCTGATGGTCGCGCGCAGCTGCGCCATGTCGTCGCCGATCAGCGAGACGTCCACGCCGAGCCGGTCGGCGATCAGCTGGCGGCGCGCCTGGCGCAGCGCGGCGGGCCGGCCACGCGTGGTCGCCTCATCGAACAGCGCGACGGCCAGCGAGCTGTCGAAGCTCAGGCCGCGGCGCCACAGGTGGGTGCTGCCGGTCAGCAGCCACACGTCGTCGACCACCACGGTCGTCGCCGCCATGTGCAACGGCCGTGACGGGCCGCCCGTGGGCGTGAACAGCACGACGTTGGCGGGTGCCGCGTCGAGCAAGGTCTTCAGCGCCGCACGCACGCCGGCGGTGCGCACGGCTTCCAGCTTGCGTGGCGGGTGGGGCAGGAACTTCTGCGGCACGCACAGCACGACGGCCAGTGCCGGGCGCTCGACCAGGCGCGCCGTCAGGGCCGAGACGATGTCGATGAGCCCATCGCCGCTGCCGGCGGTCAGCGGGTCGAGAGCCGGCGTCTCGACATAGACGAAGTCCTCCGCGCGGCCGATTGCCGAGGCCAGCGAGCGCGCGGCCTGGGCGGCGCCGTCGCGGGTCTTCAGGATCACCTGGTCGAGTGCGGCGGCGAGGGCGTCGTCGTCAAAGGTCGCGGTGTCGATCATGGGGTCGAAGTCCACCGTGGGCACGGCCGATTCGATGCTGTTCTTCAGGCTCGTCCAGGCGGCGCCGGGCGTGTAGCCGCTGGTGGTGGCGAGGAAGGCGCGCAGC
>NZ_JBQVNP010000028.1:0-46712 GCF_052436255.1 Roseateles sp.
CCCTGGCGCGGCGTGGCGCCGCTGCCCGCTGCGCCGTTGTCGCGTTCCTCGGCGGGTTCGCCCGGCGGGGCGCCGGCTTCACCGCCACTTCGGCCCCGCAGCTTGACGGTCAGGCTGCCCCAGACGCCCTCGCCCGGAGCGGCGGTGCCGGTGGCATTGCCGAACACCAGCACCAGCCAGATGTGCAGCAGCGCCGCCAGCAGCAGGCAGCGCTCCAACTGGCGCGGCTGCAACTGGCGAGGGTAGGGCGGCGGGCGAATGACGGCGGCAGTCACGACCGGCGGATTGTGGCGCGGTGCGGCGCCGGGCTTGTGAGCTTCAAAGACCGTTTGCGCAAAGGTGGGTCACGGCCGGCCGCAACTGGCGCCTGACGCCCAGTGCCTGCGACACGAACTCGAAGCCGACACGCCGGCCGCCCCGTGCTTCCTAAATTGCCTGGCGGCGCACCTGGCTGAGCCGCAACGTGAAGCAACTGCCCTTGCCCGGGTGGCTTTCCACACTGAGCGCACCGCCCATGGCCTCGGCAAGCAGTCTCGATATGACCAGCCCCAGTCCGGCGCCGCGGATATCGCCTTCGCCGCGCCCGAGGCGGTTGAAGGGTTCGAACAGGTGCGCGCATTGCTCGGCCGTCATGCCCAGGCCCGTGTCGAGGACGGCGAAGCAGACCGTGCCTTCCTCCGCCGTGACCGTCAATGACACCGATCCACCGGGCTGGTTGTACTTGATCGCGTTGGACAGCAGGTTGACCAGGCATTGGTGCAGCCGGCCGGGGTCGGCGCTGGCGCAGACCGGCACGTCGGGCAGGGCGGCCCGCATCGAGATGCGAGCCAGCTCGGCTTGTCCGGTGGTGGCGTCCATCGCGGCCTTGGCCGCGATGGCGGCATCCACGCTGGCCAGCGTCATGGCGAACTTACCGGCCTCGATGCGACTCAGGTCCATCACATCGCGCATCAGGCTCTGCAGGTGCCAGCCCGACGTGAGCAGGCTGTTCAGCCGCTTGGCCTGCACCTCGTCCAGCGGGTGGGCGGCGTCGGACGCCATCAGTTGCCCGTAGCCCAGGATGCCGTTCAGCGGATTGCCGATCTCGTGGGCGATGTAGGACAGCATCATGGACTTGGTTCGGCTGGCCGCTTCGGCAGCCTGGTGCGCCAGCGCCGCCTCCAGGGCCTGCTCACGTGCCGTCACGTCCCGCAGCAGCAAGGTGGTGATGGCGGCTTCGTCCTCGCCAACGCGAAAGCTCGTGGGCTCCAGCAGGCATTGCGTGCCGTCGGCCTTCACCAGCGCCACGATCTCAGTCTTGGCCGTCGCGCGGTGTTCGCTGGCGGGTGACCCGCCATGCAGCGCCAGCCAGGCCATCAGGCCGCTGGCGCCGTGCAGCGAGGCGCTGGCCGGCAGGCCGAGCACGGCGTCGCTGCTGACACCAAAGAGCGAGCAGGCCGAGGTGTTGATGAGCACGACGCGGCCGTCGGAATCGAGGCTCACGATGGCATCCGACGCTGCGGCCACGATGTCCGTCACGCGCGCCGCGCCCAGGCGCTGCCAGTGCTCGCTGAGTGCGCGCAGTGCCTGGTCGTTCTCCTGCTTGATGCGCAGCAGGTTGCGCACGCGAGCCACCAGCACGGCTTTCTGGTAGGGCTTGGCGATGAAGTCGGTGGCGCCCGAGTCGAGGCCGCGGGCTTCGTTTTCGGCATCCGAGAAACGGGTCAGCATGGCCACGGGGATCTGCCTGAGCACCGGGTCGGCCTGGATGGCGCGACAGACCTCGAAGCCGTCTATGCCGGGCATCTGCACGTCGAGCAATACGAGATCCGGTGGGTCTTGCGCGATCAGCTTCAGAGCCTGGCTGCCGTCCGTGGCGAAGCGGATCTGCCCCACCAGGGGAGCGAGAACCGACTGCAGCGTCTGAATGGCGCTCAGATCATCATCCACGACCAACAGGGAGGCGCCGCTTCTGGCCGCAAAGGCCGGCGGCATGCGGTCCGCGAGCTCGGCGATGCGCTGGATGCGCAGTTGGGCCTGCACGCGGGCGATCACCTGCGGCGCCGTCAAGGGCTTGGGCAGGAAGTCTGCGGCGCCGTTCTCGAACATGCTGGCCTCCAGCACCGCCGAGCGGTGGCTGGTGATCACGATGACGGGCAGCCGGCACAGCTTGGCATCGGCGCGCAGCGCCTGCAACACCTCGATGCCGTGCATGCCCGGCATCTCGGCGTCCAGCAGCATCAGGTCGGGGCAACGCTCGCGCACCAGCCGCAGCGCCTCGGGTCCCGTACGCGCGAAACGCAGGCGCGCGAAACCGGCCAGCATGTGGCTGAGCATCTCGATGGCGACGGGATCGTCATCGACGAGCAGGAGTTCAGGTCGATTCATCCGCACACCTCCCTGGCAAGAGTGCCGCCACTGCATCTGTGCATGTTCCTATTGCAATGGTCGGGTGGCAGTCTACGGCCGTAGCCGGAACGGGCAGCCGCGGTTGGTCCGCCCTTGCAACGAACGCGTCAACAGTTGGCGCAGGCGCACCACCAGGCTGCAGGGAAGAGGCGCTGGCGCATCCAGAATGGGGCAGGTCAGCAGTTACAGCGACGGGCGCACATGACATCACCGATGAACAAGCCGAAGCGGCTTGCCTTGCTCACCTTGCTGGCGGGCTGGGTGCTGAGCGGCCTGCTCATCGCCGGGGTGCTGCAGAGCAACCAGCGCCTGTACGAAGCCCGCCTGGCGGTGCTGGCCGACGAGGTCGCCCAGCTGGTCGAACGCAAGTTCGGGTTGTACGAGTTCGGCCTGCGGGGTACGCGCGGCGCGGTGGTGGCGGCAGGCGGCCCGGCAGTCACACGCTCAGCGTTCGAGGCCTACATCGGCACACGCGAGCTGGCGCGCGAGTTTCCGGGCGCGCGGGGCTTCGGTTTCATTCGCCGCGTGCCGCAGGCCGACGAGGACCGCTTCCTGGCCCAAGCCCGCGCGGATGGCGCTGCGGAGTTCGACATTCGCGAGCTGGCGCCGCATGCGGGCGAGCGCTTCGTGATCCAGTACATCTATCCGGCGGACAGCAATCGTGGCGCGACCGGCCTGGATGTGGCGTCGGAGGCGAGGCGCCGCGAGGCGGCGCTGTCGGCTGCCCGCGAGGGCAAGGTCAGGCTCACGGCGCCGCTCACGCTGGTGCAGGCCGGCAGTCAGCCGCGGCGCGGCTTTCTGGTCTTCCTGCCGATCTATCGGGCCGGCGCCGCCTTGCACACGCCCGAGGCGCGTGAGGCGGCGACGCTGGGCTGGGCGTATGCGCCCCTGGTGGTGGACGACGTGCTGGTGGAACTGGAGCTCAGGCTGCAGGAGATCGGCGTGCGGCTGACCGACGCCACCGAGACGACCGCCTTTTTTGATTCGGCCCATGCGGGCAACCTGCCGGCCCTTGACGCAGTGCCCCTGGCCTCGCGCGAGGTGGCCATCTTCGGCCGCCGCTGGCTGCTGCAGGCCCAGGCCTTGCAGCCCCTGGCCGCTGCCGCCCGGCCGCAGTCGGCGCTTGCGGTCGGCGCTGCGGCGGCCCTGGCTGCTGGCGTGCTGGCGCTGCTGGTGTGGTTCGTGATGGAGCGACGCCAGGGCCGCAGCGCGGACGCGCAGGCCGCCGCACCCGTCACGCTGCGGCTCTTTTTGGCCAGCCCGCTGGCGCGCTGGGGCGGGCTGGCCTACTTCGGCTTTATGGCGATCTATCTGGTGCTGGACTACCGCGCTGGGTGGCACCGGCAGATGGACGAGACGCGGCGAACGCTGGCAAGCTTCGTCGATGAACGTGCGGATCGCCTCGAGACGGCTCAGGCCACGCGGCGCAAGACCATGCTTTTCCTGGCGGATGTGCCGCCGGTGCAGGGCCTGATGCATGCCTTGCCCACCGGCGTCGACCCACGGGATGGATCGAGCCTGGAGAGCTGGGAAAAGCGCATGCAGCAGATCCTTCGCGCCCATCTCAACTCGTCGCCCGAAGTCGCGCAGGCGCGGCTCATCGGCGTGGCTGATGGCGGGCGGGAACTGGTGCGCGTGGATCGGCGCGGCCAGGACGTGGTGGTCATCCCCCGGGGCGGGCTGCGGGCCAATGGCGACCGGCCGTACTTGCAACAGGCATTGCGGCTGCCTGCCGGCGACGTCTGGGTGTCGGAGCTGGACCTGAACCGGGAAAACGGCAAGCTGGAGCAGCCCCACCGCCCGACCGTCCGCTACGCCACGCCCGTCTACCAGGCCGATGGCGAGCTCTTCGGGGCCGTCGTGGTCAACGTCGACGTGACCGACCGCCTGGCCGAGGCGGCCGCTGCCGCACCGGCGGGCGCCACGTTCTATGCCACGAATGCTGCCGGTGACTATGTGATGCACCCTGACCCGGCGCAACGCTTCGGCTTCGAGCACGGGCGGCAGCGTCGCTGGAGCGACGAGTTCCAGCCCGCTGCGCTGCCGCAGGCGGCCAACCATACGCGCCTGCAGGCCTGGCGCGGCGCGCCGGGGCTGATCGTGGCAGCGACAGCCCGGGTCAGCCCCAATGCCGACAGCGCCGTGGGCACGCTCACCTACACGGCCAGCATGCCCGTGGCCCGGCTCAAGGCCGCCGTGTGGCGCGATATGGCGCAAAACCTCGCCCTGGCGCTGGGGGCCGGCGTGACGGCGGGCCTGCTGCTCTATCTTTATTGGGCCAGCGTGCAGCGCCAGTTGCTGATCCGGGGGCAGCGTCTGCGCCTGGCGTCCATCGTCGACCATTCTCTGGATGCCATCGTCGGACTCGATCCGCAGCGGGTCGTCACGTCCTGGAACCGCGCTGCCGCCCAGTTCTTCGGCATCGACGAAGCGGATGCGGTGGGGCAGCCGCTGTTGCCGCTGATCCAGGCGCCGCCCGAGCTGGATGCGCTACTGGCCGACGACGCCCGTGGCGAGGGTGGCCGGACCCGGGAGTTCGACTGCCAGGGCCGCGAGGGCCGCCCCCTGCGGGTGTCCATGAGCCTGTCGCGCGTGGGTGGCGACGGCGGCGGTGATGCGTCGGCCATCATCCGGGACGTGACGGCCGAGCATGCGGCCCAGGCCCAGATCGAAGCCCTCAACCGCAATCTCGAAAGCCAGGTGCTGGAGCGCACCGCCAGCCTGAATCTGGAGCGCCAGCGCCTGGACAACATCCTGATCGGCACCCGCGTGGGGACCTGGGAATGGAATGTCGCCACCGGCGCCACGGTGTTCAACGAGCGCTGGGCCGAAATCATCGGCTATCGCCTCGATGAGCTGGCGCCGGTCAGCATCGAGACCTGGGCATCGCTGGCACACCCTGAGGACCTGCCGAAGTCCGGGGAGCTGCTGCGGCAGCACTTCGAGGGCACCGCGCCGCATTACTCGATCGAGGTGCGCATGCGCCACCGCAGCGGGCGCTGGGTCTGGGTGTTGTCGCGCGGGCAACTGCTGACGCGCACGCCCGACGGTGCGCCCGAGTGGATGTACGGCACCCACCAGGACATCACGGCGATCAAGGAGGCCGAGCTGGAGGTCAAGCGCGTCGCCGCCCTGCTGGCCAGCGTACTCGGCGCCGCGACCGAGCTGTCCATCATTGCCACCGACCCGCAGGGGCTGATCACCCTTTTCAACACCGGCGCAGAGCAGTTGCTGGGCTATCAGGCGCAAGAGATGGTGGGCGTCAGCACGCCGGCGCCGCTGCACCTGCCGGCCGAGGTCATTGAACGGGGTGAGGCGTTGACGGCAGAGTACGGCGTGGCGGTGGCGGGCTTCCGGGCGTTCGTGCACAAGGCCGAACTGGAGGGGGCCGAGCGTCGCGTGTGGACCTATGTGCGCAAGGACGGCTCCACCGTGCCGGTGTCTCTGGTGGTGACCGCCATCCGCGATGAAGACGGCGGCGTTGCCGGCTACCTGGGTATTGCGCACGACATCACGGAGCGGCTGCGGGCCGAGTCGGCGCTGCGCCACGCCAAGTCGGCGGCCGAGGCCGCCAGTGCCGCGAAAAGCATGTTTCTGGCGAATGTGAGCCACGAGATTCGCACGCCAATGAACGCGGTGATCGGCGTGGCGCACCTGCTGGAGTCCACGCCGCTGGATGACGATCAGCGGCAGCTGTTGAGCAAGCTGCAGATCGCGGGGCGCTCGCTGCTGGGCATCATCAACGACGTGCTGGACCTGTCCAAGATCGAAGCGGGTGAGATGGCTGTCGAGGTCGCGCCGATGAAGCCTGCAGCGTTGCTGCGCGAGGTCGAGCAAATGTTCGCCCCGCAGGCGCAGGCCAAGGGTATCGGGCTGGAACTGCACGGCCTGTCAGCCTTGCCGGCACTGCTCATGACCGATGAGCTGCGGCTGCGCCAGATCCTCGTGAACCTCACCAGCAATGCCATCAAGTTCACTTTGCATGGGACTGTCAGCATCCAGGTCACGCAGGAAGCTGACGCTGCCCGCAAGCCTTGGCTGCGCTGGCGGGTCTGCGATACGGGTGTCGGCATCGCCCCCGACGTGCTGGAACGGCTGTTTGATCCGTTCGTCCAGGCCGATGCGTCGACGACGCGACGTTTCGGAGGCACGGGACTGGGGCTGTCCATCGTGCGCAAGCTGGCCGAGTTGATGGGCGGCCAGGTCGGCGTGCACAGTGAGCCGGGACAAGGCAGCGAGTTCTGGTTGCGCCTGCCGCTGATCGAGCCGACCGGCAACGAGATTGCGGCGTTGCAGGACGGCGGGCTGGACGTGGTGGTGGTGGATGACAACCCCGACGATCGCCTCATCCTTGCCAGGATGTGCCGTTCCCTGGGGTGGCGTGCCCTGGAGCTGCCTTCCGGTGAGGCGCTGGCCGCGCACTGCAAGCAAGTCGTGGACGCTGGCGAGGCGCCACCGGACGCCGTGCTGGTGGACTGGCAGATGCCCGGCCTCGATGGCTTGCAGGCGCTGGTGCAGGTGGCCAACGAGGTCGGCAGGAAGCGCCTGCCCGCGGCGCTCATCGTGTCTGCGCATGAGCGCAGCGTCATCTCATCCCTGGACCACCAGCAGTTGGTCGACTGCATCCTCACCAAACCTGTGGGCCCCTCCGAGCTGTTCAATGCGGTCAATCACAGCGTGTCCCGCCATACAGGCAGCACGGAGCGTGTGGCCCGCTCTACCCGGGTCGCCGCCATCGACTCGAAATGGCTTATGGGTGTGCGGGTGCTGGTGGTGGACGACAGCGACATCAACCTGGAGGTGGCGCGCCGACTGCTGGAGCGTGACGGTGCCATCGTCTTGACGGCGGCCCACGGCCGCGAAGCCGTGGAGCGGCTCAGGCTTGATCCCGGTGGCTTCGACGCGGTGCTCATGGATGTGCAGATGCCCGAGATGGATGGCTACCAGGCCACCCGCCTGATCCGCGCTGAGTTGGGCTTGGAGAAGTTGCCGATCCTGGCGCTGACGGCCGGGGCCTTGAGCGAAGAGCGCCGTCGGGCCGAAGCGGCCGGCATGAACGACTTCCTGACCAAGCCGCTGGATCCACAGTCCCTGGTCAGCGCCTTGCGTCGCGCCGTGGAAGGCGCACGGGGTCAGCCTCTGCAACTCCTCGCAGGCGCGAATGCACCTGACGTCGCGGTGGGCTGGCCGGAGATCGACGGCATCGACGGGCGCGACGCGGCGCATCGGCTCGGCCAGGATGTCGACCTGTTCGTGCGCCTGCTCGGCCGGCTGTTGCGCGAGTTCGGCACAGCAAGCTTTGCCGTCATGCCGACCCAAGACGGCAGCGAGGATCGGGATGCATTGACTGCGCGCCTGCACAAGCTGCGCGGCTCAGCCGGCCTGCTCGGTGCACGCGATGTCCATCGATTGGCGGGTGAGGCCGAGAACGCATTGCGGGCTGGCGCAACGATCGCGGATGTACACCCCGGCTTGTCCGCCCTGGACCAGTCGCTCCAAGGTCTCATGCAGGCCGCTCATCCGGTATTGGCGGCCGGGGAGGCGGTGGGCGCATCCACGCTGCCTGTGGCCCAGGCGTCCTCGGCCGTGACGGGCGAGGCGCTGGCGCAACTGGTGTCGTTGCTGCATCAGCAGGATCTTTCCGCAGTCCAGCATTTCCAAGCGCTGGCGCCGTCGCTTACCGCACACTGGGGCACCGATTACTGTGGTCAGGTGCGTCATGCCGTCCAGGAGCTGGATTTCCTGGCGGCCTTGCAGCTGATCGAGAGGGCGCCGGCGCTGGGCGTCAGCGAAGCTGCCGAAAGCTGAATGCCCAAGGGCGCTTGAAACGACCATCACGAGGGAATACGACCGACATGCCTTTGGACGCCTCCTTACTGCCGAGCATCTTGTTGGTTGATGACGATCTCACGGTCATCCAGGTGCTCAGCAAATGCCTTTCAGGACTTGGACGTCTGCGCTTCGCGACTGACGGCGAAGCCGCGTTGCGCCTGGCCAGGGAAGACCCGCCCGACCTGCTGCTGCTGGACGCCGAGATGCCGGGGATGAGCGGCTTCGAAGTGTGGGAAGCGATGCGCGCCGAGCCATCCCTGCAGGATGTGCCGGTCATTTTCGTGACCAGCCACAGCGAAGAGGGCATGGAAGAGAAGGGTCTGGCGCTGGGTGCGGCCGACTTCATTGCCAAGCCGGTCAGGCCGGCCATCGTCGCGGCGCGGGTCAGGACCCAGTTGCGATTGAAACTCGCCATCGACCGCCTGAGGCGCATGGCGACCACCGATGCCCTGACGCAGTGCGCCAACCGGCGCGTGCTGGGTGAGCGTCTGGCTGATGAATGGAGCCGTGCAGTCCGCAGGATGCGCCCGTTGTCCATCCTGATGTTGGACGTGGACCACTTCAAGATGTTCAACGATGTCTATGGTCACCTGCGCGGCGACGAGGCCTTGATCGCCGTAGCTGCCGCCTTGCGCCAGAGCGCGATCCGTCCGGGCGACCTGGTGGCCCGCTACGGCGGTGAGGAGTTCGCCCTGATCCTTCCCGACACGCAGCAAGACGGCGCCATGGTCGTGGCTGCGGCTGTCCACGAGAAGCTCGAGAAGCTTCAGATCGAACACCGTGCGAGCGAACGGGGCTGGTTGTCGGTCTCCATCGGAATCGCGAGCTTCGACGACCAGAGCCTGGGTCGGGAGCGCGCCGCCACTCTCCTGCAGTCCGATGAGTCGCCGCCGGCCGGCATGTCGGTGGAGCGACTGCTGGCCATTGCTGATGGCGCCCTGTATGCCGCCAAGCAGGCAGGCAGGGCGCGGAGTTCGTTCACGCGGATTGACCTGCCGGTGCGTGACCCTCAATGACCGGCGGCGGCCGGAGCAACCTGGCAATCTGCCCGGATGGTCAGCGTCGGGCGAATGCCCCCCCGAGTTCAAGCGATCTCGCAGAGGATCGTGAAGGCAGAGCTCGATGACCTCACTGCGGTCGGTGACCGGCCGGTCGGCGCCGCGAAGTTGCCGGCCTCGGCCGCCGTGGCGCCCGCTGAGCCGACAAGCCGGGCTGCGGTGAAGCCGGCGGTCGGCAGCTGCCGGTGATACCTGTGATGCAGGCCGCGCCGAGGCGGGAATGCGTCAGGCGGGCCGCTTGGCCCGGGGCCTGCTGTCAGGGCCAGTTGCCCAGGATATGGGTGACAGGCGCGAGCCAGCGGCCGTCGGCGCTCACGCTGCGCTCGGTGATGCGGGTCGCACCGCCCGCCTCTCGAACCAGCACCGTCGAGCAACGCGTGCCGTAGGCTGCGGTGGCCGGTTGCGCCGGGTCGGGGATGCGGATGAAGCGCGGCGACAGCAGGCGCTCGCGCGCCAGGCCGACGCCCGTGTCGGGAAGCTCGTGATCGGGCGCGACCCGGTCGTCGGCGAGCACCTGCAGGAGGCGCTCGGCCAGGTCTTGCGCGTCGGCTGCGGCGGTCACCGCTTCGGCCATTGCCGTCTTCAGTCCGACCGCCTTGGGCCAGGGCGTGTCTAGCGCCGCGTTCGACAGCGCGTGAATGCCCGCCCCCAGCCCGGCCGGCGCCGCGACGCGGTTGCTGATCCAGTGCCACGCCGGGCGGCGCAGATCGGCCGTGACGAGATTGAAACCGTTGTAGCCGCCGGCCAGCTCGGCGGCGAAGCTGGCGGCCTCGGCCTGCGAGGCCAGCCAGTCGACGACCAGGGCGCCGCGCGAGGGCGCGCCGTCACGCTGCTGCCCAGGCTCGCGCACATTCGTCAGCAGCGCCAGGCGCCCGGCGCGGCTCAGGCCAAACCAGCTGCCGCCGGCCGACAGGTCGCGGCCGGCGAGTATGTTTGGCCGGTCGGGCCACCAGGCCATGGGCGCGGCGGCACGGGTGAAGAACTCGTCGCGGTTGGCGGCGATGACGAGAGGAAAGCGCGGGTGGACGTTCAGCGCGAACGCGGCGAGGCACATGGCCTCAGCATTCCACGATGTTGACGGCCAGGCCGCCGCGCGCGGTTTCCTTGTACTTGGTCATCATGTCGGCCCCGGTATCGCGCATGGTCTTGATGACCTTGTCAAGGCTGACGAAGTGGGTGCCGTCGCCGCGCAGTGCCATGCGCGCCGCGTTGATGGCCTTGACCGAGGCGATGGCGTTGCGCTCGATGCAGGGGATCTGCACCAGGCCGCCGACCGGGTCGCAGGTCAGGCCCAGGTGGTGCTCCATGCCGATCTCGGCGGCGTTCTCGACCTGCTCGGGCGTGCCGCCCATGACGGCGCAGAGCGCGCCTGCGGCCATCGAGCAGGCCACGCCGACCTCGCCCTGGCAGCCGACCTCGGCACCGCTGATGGAGGCGTTTTCCTTGTAGAGGATGCCGATGGCTGCGGCGGTCAGCAGGAAATCGACGACGCCGTCGTCGCTGGCGTTGTGATGGAAGCGCGTGTAGTAGTGCAGCACTGCGGGAATGATGCCGGCCGCGCCGTTGGTGGGCGCGGTGACGACGCGGCCTCCGGCGGCGTTTTCCTCGTTGACGGCCAGCGCGTAGAGGTTGACCCAGTCCATCACGATCAGCGGGTCGCGCAGGGCCTGCTCGGGATTGGCGGTCAGATCGGCATGCAGCTGCGCGGCGCGGCGCTTGACCTTGAAGCCGCCGGGCAGGACGCCCTCGGTCCTGCAGCCGCGCACGACACAGTCCTGCATGACCTGCCAGATGCGCAGCAGGCCGGCGCGGGTGGCGTCGTCCTCGCGCCAGTGGCGCTCGTTGCGCCGCATCAGCTCGGCGATGCTGATGCGGTGCAGCCGGGTCATGACCAGCAGGTCGTCGCCGCTCTTGAAGGGAAAGGGCAGCACGGTGGCGTCGGGTGCGATGACCTTTTGCTTGCTGCCATCGGCCGCCACCTCGTCGCTGACGACAAAGCCGCCGCCGACCGAGTAGTAGATGCGGTTGGCGACCTCGTTGCCCTCGACGTCGAAGGCGATGCATCGCATGCCGTTGGCATGGAAGGGCAGGGACTCGCGGCGCTTGAAGATCAGGTCGGTGGCTTCGTTGAAGGCGATGGCGTGCTGGCCTACGACGCAGAGGTTGCCTGCACGAATGGCCTCCAGCAGACCGGGGATGGCCTCGATGTCCACCGTGTCCGGCTCATGCCCGGCCAGGCCCAGCAGCACGGCCTTGTCGCTGCCGTGGCCCTTGCCGGTGGCGCCGAGGCTGCCGTACAGGATGACCTGCACGCGGGCCGTCCTGTCGAGCAAACCGTCATGCTGCAGCCGCAGGCCGAACAGCCGCGCGGCGCGCATCGGCCCGACCGTGTGCGAGCTGCTCGGGCCGATGCCGATCTTGAAGAGGTCGAAGACCGACACAGCCATGGCTCAGGCCTCCTCGTATTCGGACAAGGGCACGCAGGAGCAGAACAGGTTGCGGTCGCCGTAGACGTTGTCCACACGGCCGACCGGCGACCAATATTTCTGGCGGCGCAGCGAAGGCAGCGGGAAGGCTGCGGCCTCGCGGCTGTAGGCGTGCGTCCACTCGGTGGCGCTGACGACCAGCGACGTGTGCGGCGCATGGACAAGTGGGTTGTCCTCGCGCGGCAGCCGGCCGGCCTCGACGTCGGCGATCTCCTGGCGAATCTGGATCATCGCGTCGATGAAGCGGTCCAGCTCGGCGCGGCTCTCGCTCTCGGTCGGCTCGACCATCAGTGTGCCGGGGACGGGAAAGCTCAGCGTGGGTGCGTGGAAGCCGTAATCGATCAGGCGCTTGGCGACGTCCTCGGCGCTGATGCCGCTGGTCTCCTTCAGCGGGCGCAGGTCCAGGATGCATTCGTGGGCGACGCCGCCGCCCTTGACACCGTCGATCCCGCCGCTGAAGTGGATGTCGTAGTGGTCCGACAACCGGGCCGCGACGTAGTTGGCCGACAGGATGGCGACCTCGGTGGCCTTCTTCAGGCCCTCGGCGCCCATCATGCGGATGTACATCCACGAGATCGGCAGCACGGCTGCGTTGCCCAGCGGCGCCGCGGAGACGGCGCCGATATTGGTCTCCTTGCCGAGGCCCGCCGTGCGGTGCGCGGGCAGGAAGGGCACGAGGTCTTCCACCACGCAGACCGGGCCGACGCCGGGGCCGCCACCGCCGTGCGGGATGCAGAAGGTCTTGTGCAGGTTCAGGTGGGACACGTCACCACCGAACTGACCGGGTGCGGCGATGCCGACCAGCGCATTCATGTTGGCGCCGTCCACGTAGACGCGGCCACCGTGCGAGCGCACCAACTGGCAGATCTCCTTCACGTGGGTGTCGAACACGCCATAGGTGGAGGGGTAGGTGATCATGATTGCCGCCAGCTTGTCGGCGTGCTGCTCGCACTTGGCCTTCAGGTCGACCAGGTCGATGTTGCCTTCCTTGTCGCACTTGGTGACGACGACCTGCATGCCGCACATCTGCGCCGAGGCCGGGTTGGTGCCGTGGGCGCTTTCGGGGATCAGGCAGATGTTGCGATGCGCTTCGCCACGCGACTCATGCCAGGCCTTGATGGCCAACAGGCCGGCGTACTCTCCCTGCGTGCCGGCATTGGGCTGCAGGGTGATGCCGGCATAGCCGGTGCACTCGCTCAGCCAGTTCTGCAGCAGCTGGTCCAGCTCCGTATAGCCCGCCAGCTGATCCTGCGGCGCGAAGGGATGGACGTTCGCGAACTCGGGCCAGGTGATGGGGATCATCTCGGCCGTGGCGTTGAGCTTCATCGTGCACGAGCCCAGCGGGATCATGCTGCGGTCCAGTGCCAGGTCCTTGTCCGACAGGCTGCGGATGTAGCGCAGCATCTCGGTTTCGCTGTGGTGGGTGTTGAAGACCGGGTGGGTCAGGTAGGCGCTGCTGCGGCGCAGTTGGGCGGGGATCAGGCTTTCCACGCCAGCGGCGAATTCGGCAACCGTCGGCACGGTGGCGCCTGCAGGGGCAAACCAGCGCCAGATGGCTTCGACGTCGGCGCGTGAGCTCGTCTCGTCCAGCGCGATGCCCACGTGCTTGGCGCTGAGCCTGCGCAGGTTGGCTTGCGCGGCCACCGCCTTGGCCGTGATGGCGGCGGCGTCGCACTCGACCAGCAGCGTGTCGAACACATGCGGCGTCACGACCTTGACGCCCATGCGCGTCAGGCCGGCATGCAGGATGGCCGTGTAGCTCGCCACTCGCTCGGCGATGCGCTTGAGCCCTTGCGGGCCGTGGTAGACCGCATACATGCTGGCCACAACGGCCGGCAGCACCTGGGCCGTGCAGATGTTGGAGGTGGCCTTCTCGCGGCGGATGTGCTGCTCGCGGGTCTGCAGCGCCAGGCGCATGGCGGGGTGGCCTTGGGCGTCCTTGCTGACGCCCACCAGGCGGCCGGGCATGGAGCGCTTGAACTCGTCCTTGCAAGCCAGGAAGGCGGCGTGCGGGCCACCAGCGCCCATCGGCATGCCGAAGCGCTGGCTGTTGCCCGCGACGATGTCGGCGCCGAACTCGCCGGGCGAGACCAGCAGCGTCAGCGCCAGCAGGTCGGTACAGACGATAAAAGCAGCCTGCTTGGCATGCGCCTGATCGGCAAAGGCCTTCAGGTCATGGATGAGGCCGGTGGTGCTGGGGTACTGGCAGACGACGGCAAAGTAGTCGTTCTCGGCCATCAGCGTCGGTGCCATGCCGACCTTGACCTCCAGCCCCAACGGCGCGCAGCGCGTCTGGATGACCTCGATGGTCTGCGGGTGCACGTCGCCCGCCACGATCAGCGTGTTGCTCTTGCTCTTCACACCGCGCTTGGCCAGCGTGACGGCCTCGGCGGCCGAGGTCGCTTCGTCGAGCATGGAGCCGTTGGCGATGTCCATGCCGGTGAGGTCGGTCACCATGGTCTGGAAGTTGATCAGCGCTTCCATGCGGCCCTGCGAGATCTCGGCCTGGTAGGGCGTGTAGGCCGTGTACCAGGCGGGGTTCTCGAGGATGTTGCGCAGGATGACACCCGGCGTGTGGGTGCCGTAGTAGCCCTGGCCGATGAAGCTCCTGTAGACCTTGTTCTTGCCGGCGATGGCCTTGAGCTCGGCCAGTGCGCCGGCCTCGGTGATGGGCGCGGGCAGCTTCATGCCTTCACCTCGCCGGATGGACGCGGGCACCACCGCATCGATCAGCGCCGTAAGGCTGGCCACGCCAACCGCCGCGCACATCAGGGATTCATCGACGGCATCCGGCCCGATGTGGCGGGCGTGGAATTCGGAGGCATCTTCGAGATGGGAGAGCGGCGTCGGCATGGCGGGTCTACAGCTTGAGGTTCAGAGAGTCTTGAGCAGGGCGTCGTAGGCGGTCGAGTCCATCAGTGCGTCGAGCTGGGCGGGATTGCTCAGCTTGACCTTGAAGAACCAGCCGGCCTTGAGAGGGTCGGTGTTGGCCAGCGCCGGGTCGTCGCGCAGGGCTTCATTCACCTCGACGACCTCGCCGTCCACCGGCATGTAGACGTCGGCGGCGGCCTTGACGGATTCGACGACGCCGGCGACTTCCTTCTCGGCATAGGTCTTGCCGACTTCGGGCAGGTCCACGAAGACCACGTCGCCCAGCGCGTCCTGCGCGTGGACGGTGATGCCAACGGTGGCCGTGCCATCGCCATGCACGTCAAGCCATTCGTGGTCGGGGGTGTACTTGATGCTCATCGTGTTCAGCCTCTGTAGTAGCGGTTGGGGGTGAAGGGGGTAGCGGAAACCACCATGGGTGTGCGCTTGTCGCGCACGATGGCAAAGACTTCGGTGCCGACGGCGGCATGCGGCGTGCCGACATAGGCCAGTGCGACCGGCTGGTTGACCGTCGGGCCGAGCGTGCCGCTGGTGACGACGCCGATCTCGGTGCCGTCGGCCGTCACGATCCGGGCGCCCTCGCGAACGGGCATGCGCTCCTTGCCGATGAGGCCGACGCGCTTGCGGCTCGACCCGTTGGCCAGCTGCTCGTCGATGACGGCGGCACCGGGATAGCCACCGGCACGTGCGCCACCGGCGCGGCGGACCTTCTGGATGGCCCAGGTGATGGCCGCCTCGACCGGTGTGGTCGTCTCATCGATGTCGTGCCCATAGAGGCACAGGCCGGCTTCCAGGCGCAGCGAGTCGCGCGCACCCAGGCCGATGGGCAGTACCTCGGCGTGGCTCAACAGCTTGCGGGCCAGCGCGACGGCGTCGTCCTCGTGGACCGAGATCTCGAAACCGTCCTCGCCGGTGTAGCCCGAGCGGGTCAGGAAGGTGTCGATACCGTCGAGCGCGAAGAAGCCGCCCGTCATGAAGGTCAGCTTGGCGACACCGGCGTTCAGGCGCGACAGCACCTCCACGGCCTGCGGGCCCTGCAGCGCCAGCAACGCGCGCTCGGGCACTGGAATCACCTCGCAGCGCGAGCCGATGTGCTTTTGCATGTGCGCGATGTCCTGGGCCTTGCAGCCGGCGTTGACCACCACGAACAGGTCGTCGGGGCGCTTGCAGACCATCAGGTCGTCCAGCAGGCCGCCTTGCTCGTTCGTGAACAGGGCGTAGCGCTGCCTGAACACGCCGAGGTCGACGATGTCGACGGGCACCAGGGTTTCCAGCGCGGCGCCGGCATCGGCGCCGACCAGCCGCACCTGGCCCATGTGCGACACATCGAACAGGCCTGCGGCGGCGCGCGTGTGCTTGTGCTCGGCCATCACGCCGCTCGGGTATTGCACCGGCATGTCGTAGCCGGCGAAGGGCACCATCTTGGCGCCGAGTTCGAGGTGGAGGGCGTGAAGTGGCGTCTGCAGCAAAGAGGACATCAAGTGCTCCGATGGGTCGGGTTTGGATGTCCTCGCTGTCCGGGGTACCTGAGAGATTGACAAGGCGGTTGGCAGTCCCGCGCAAGCTTGCCCCTTCGGTGGGCCGACTCCAGGATCGGCCTCTCTCCAGTGAGGAACGCGCCGAGTGTCTGTCACCCGTCGCGTCTTGTCAGTCCTTCTGCCTGAGCGTTTGAGTCTGACGACCCTGCGCCTTCGGCGGCCCCCAAGTTCACCGGGGCGCTCTCCTGAACGGCGGCATTCTAGCCACCGTTGGCCGGCTCAATCGCCATGCCCATGCCCCGCCTCCAGCGCCTCGCTGTCAATCGGCATGGTCTTGCCGTCCGCGCCCTCGAAGAACATGGGCTTGCGCGCCTTGGCCGCCGGTGCGAGTTGATTCATCGTCGCGGCGTCAAACAGACGACCGTTCTGCATGACCTGGGCGATGCGGTCGCTCTGGCGGATGTCGGCCAGCGGGTTGCCGTCGATGACGACCAGGTCGGCCAGCTTGCCCGGCTCCAGCGAGCCCAGGTCTTTCTCGAAACCGAAGTTGCGCGCCGGGTTGATGGTGGCGGTGCGCAGGGCCTCGTGCGGCGTCATGCCTCCCAGCACGAACATCCACATCTCCCAGTGCGCGCCCAGGCCCTCGCGCTGGCCGTGGGCGCCGATCATGGTGTTGACACCGGCGCGCGACAACGCCGTCGCGGTGCGAGCCACGCGCAGGATGTTGAAATCCTCCTCGGGGGCCGTCACGCGGCGCACGGCGCGCGGCTCCAGCACGGTGCGCGGCACATAGCGGCTCAGCAGCGGATGCTTCCAGACCTCGGTGCGCGCGTACCAGTAGTGCTCACCGTCCAACCCGCCGTAGCCGACGTTGAGCGTCGGCGTGTAGCCGACCGCCGCCTGGCTCCAGAGTTGCTTGACGTCGTCCCACACTTCGGCCACGGGCAGCGAATGCTCCACCGTCGTATGACCGTCGACGATCATGCTCATATTCAGCTGGAACAGCGAGCCGCCCTCGGGCACGACCATCATGCCGGTCTGCCGTGCGGCCTCCAGCACCTGCTGGCGCTGGTCGCGGCGCGGCTGCTGGTAGCTCTTGACGCTGATGGCACCTTCGGCCTTCTGGCGGTTCAGGTGGGTCAGCGCCTCGTCCAGGCTGTTGACGTTGGAATAGAAGGGCGTGCGCGCGCCGTAGAGGATGTTGCCAGTCGAGTAGATGCGCGGGGCCAGCATCAGGCCGGCGCGCTGCATCTCGGCCTGGGTGAAGATGGCCGCGTTCTGGTTGCTGGGGTCGTGCAGCGTTGTGACGCCAAACGCCAGCGACGCCAGGTTGACCCAGCTCTGTTGCGGGATCAGGCCGCCGTCGTTCATGGCGCCATGCCAGTGGGCGTCGATGAAACCCGGCACGATGGTCTTGCCGCTGGCGTCAATGCGCTTGGCATCGGCCGGAATGGCAATGTCCTTGCCGACGGCCGCGATGCGGTTGCCGTCGACGAGAACAGTGCCGGCCTCGATGACTTCATCGCCCTTCATGGTCACGATGCGTGCGCCGGTCAGCGCGATCTTGCCGTTGGGCTTGTCACTGGCCTGCTCGAACCCGATCTTCTGCGCCGTGGCCTTGTCCTTGCCCTCGGCGTTGGCCGTGAACAGCTCGTCACCCAAGGTGAAATGCAGGCGCCGGCTGTCGCCGCTCCAGTGCAGGGCGGCGCCGGCATTGGGGGCGAGCTGGCGCACCGGCAGCGCGTCCATCTTGGCGCCCACGGTGATGACCTTGCCCGCCTGGCCCTGCACGGCCGGCAGCGGCATCACATAGGCATGGAAGCGCTCGACGAAACCCAGCCACTGGCCGTCGGGCGACACGCTGTACTCGGCAGCCGCGTCGCTGCGCACCACCTCGGTCTCGCTGCGGTCACGCAGGTTCAGGCGCGTCAGCGAGAAGCGCTGCTCGACCTCGCTGGTGGAAGCGGTCTTGGTGAAGAACAGCTCGTCGCTGCTTGCCGCGAAATGAGCACCGCTGCCTTCCTTGCTGATCCTCTCCGGCTTGCCGGAGCCGTCGGCCGCGGCCAGGTAGAGGCCCGTGTCCAGGCTGTGCCACGGGCTGGTCAGACCGCCGCCCTTGACCTTGCGGTAGACGACCTGCCGGCCGTCCGGCGACAGGCGCGGCTCCAGGTATTTGCCGGGTTCGTTGATGAGGACGGTCTCCTTGCCCGACGCCATGTCCAGGCGGCGCACCGTGCCCTGGGCGTCGTCGCGCCAGGTGGCATAGACGAGGGACCTGCCGTCACGCGCCCAGTGCGGCGCGAACTCGAAGGCCTCCGTCTGGCGGGTCAGCCGGCGTGGGCTGCCGTCCGGCAGCTCCTTCACATACAGCGCACCCAGCGCCGCATAGACGACGCGCTTGCCGTCGGGCGACACCTGGGCACCGCGCAGCTGGCGCACGGCGAACTTGTCGGGCGCCACCACCTGGGCATAGCGCATCGGCTCGCGCATCTCGCGCGTGTCCTTCACGTGGAAGGGGATCTCCGCGGCCGTGCCCTTGAACGGGTCGACGCGCCAGATCCTGCCCTCGGCCCAGACGACGATCTCCTTGCTGCCCGGCATCCATGCAAAGCTGGGGTAAACGCCCCACATCGCCCAGATCTCCTGCAGGTCGCGCGACAGCCCGCTCCAGGCCGGGCGCTCGACGCCGGTCTGCAGGTCCTTCAGGAACAGCGTGCTCTGGTTGCGCACGCGACGCACGAAGGCCAGGTACTTGCCGTCGGGTGACGGCGTCGGCCGCACCGCGCCGCCCGGGCCTTGCACGAAGGCCTCGACCGAACCGTCGCCGAGGTCCTGGCGGAAGATCTTGTAGATCTCGCCATTGCTGTTCTTGTTGTACTTGAACACGCGGCCGGGCGTCGTGTCCTGGGAGTAGTACAGGTACTTGCCATCCGGAGACACAGCCGGCTCGCCCAGGTCCTTCTGCCAGTTGGGCTTCTCGTTGAGCTGCACGCCCTTGTTCTTGGCCGCGTCGCCGTTGACGTGATACAGCCAGATCTCGCCCGAGCCCGCGCTGCGTGTGCCGGTGTAGTGCTTGCGGGCCAGCAGGTACTTGCCGCTCGGGTGCCATGCCGGGTTGTTGAGCAGGCGGAAATCCTCCTTGGTCACGGCGCGTGCCCCGCTGCCGTCGACATTCATGACCCAGAGGTTGTCGCCACCGCCGGCGTCGCTGAGGAAGGCGATCTGCTTGCCATCGGGCGAGAAGCGGGCCTGGTGCTCCCAGGCGATGGAGTGGGTCAGCGACCTGGCCTCACCACCGCCGATGGGCAGGGTGTAGAGGTCACCCAACAGGTCGAAGACGAGCGTCTTGCCATCGGGGCTGACGTCCACGCTCATCCAGGTGCCGGTCTTGACGTCGATGGTCGCCGTCCTGGCGACGCCGGGCGGCGCATTGACATTCCAGGCGGGCGCCTTGGCGGCTTCCTTCGGCGTTTCTTTGGGGGCCTCCTGCGCGTTCGCTGCCAGGGCGGCGGCCAGCAGCAGGGCGGGGGTGAGGATCAGACGGCGCATGGACGAGGTTTCGGAAGACCAAAACCTTCGATGCTAACGAAGCCAGCCTTGACGCGTCGGAGGTCAGCCTTCCTCCGGACTCAGGGCTTCCCCTGGGGTCAGCCCAGCAACCACCAGACCAGCAGCCCGCCAAAGATCAACCACTGCAGGCCGTAGTAGGCGAAACGACTCCTGGCCTTGATGCGCTTGCCGAACAGCCGCACCTGCTGAACATAGGCAAACAGCTTGTTGATGCCGCCAGTTCGGTCGGTGTCGGAGTTGGGCGCCGAGGCCGCGCGGATCAGCGTGTGGCTGATGAAGTGGTTGAACCAGCGTGCCAGCGGGTTGTTCAGCGGCCGCTCGACGTCACAGAACAGGATGATGCGCATCTGGTCCGACTGGTTCTCGGCGTAATGCAGGTAGGTCTCGTCGAAGATGACGCCCTCGCCATCGCGCCAGGAATAGCGTTCCCCGTCGACCGAGATGTAGCAGTTGTCAGCATTCGGCGTGACCAGGCCGAGGTGGTAGCGCAGCGAGCCGGCAAAGGGGTCACGGTGGGTGACGAGGCGCCCGCCCGGCGGCAGGGCCGCGAACATCGCTGCCTTCACGGTCGGGATGCGCTGCAACAGCCCCGTTGTCACCGGGCAGAGCTCGCGCGCCGATGAATGCGCCTCGTCGTACCACTTGAGATGGAAGCGCGTCCAACCGGTCTTGAAGAAGCTGTTGAAGCCGGCGTCGTCGTACTTGTCGCTTTTCTTGATCTCGCCGGCCGCAGCCAACTGGTGCGCCTCGGCGCGGATGTCCTGCCAGTGCGCCTGCAGCAGCTTGAGCTCCGGAAACTCGGCCACCGGCAGATAAGGCCTGGCCGGCAGCTTGGAGAACAGGTACATCAGGCAGTTGATCGGCGCCATGAAGGTCGAGTGGTCCGTCAACTGGCGGAAGAAGCGCAACCTGACCTTGCCGCGGAAATGCACATAGACCGTGCTCGCGATGAAGACCGCGACGATGCTGAGCTTGATGTAGGGGATGTCGTTCATCGTCGTTCAGTCAGCGCCCGTAAAAATCGACCTCGCCCGGCGGGCGCGACTTGAAGCGCTTGTGCAGCCAGAAGTATTGGTGCAATTGTCGGCGCGCCTGGGCTTCGATGACCGCGTTCATGCGGGTGGCGTCGGCCAACACGTCAGCGGTTGGGAAGTTGTCGAGCGCCGGCTCGATGACCAGCGTGTAGCCATGCGCCTCGCGCCGGGGGTAGCAGGGCAGCACCGCCGCCTTGGCCACTGCGGCCATGCGCGACAGCCCGCCGATGGTGGCCGCGGGTACGCCGAAGAAGGGCGCGAAGACCGAGTCGCGGTGGCCGAAGTCCTGGTCGGGCAGGTAGTACAGGCGATAGCCATCCTTCAGCGCGCGCAGCGTCGGCCGTGTGCCTTGCTGGCGCGCGAAGATGATGCCGGTGCCGAAGCGCAGGCGCTTGGCGCGGAAGAAGGCGTCCAGCCAGGGGTCTTTCTGCACCGAATAGATGCTGACCAGCGGCGTCTCCAGCGACACCCGCAGCCCGGCCAGGTCCAGCCCGGTGAAGTGCGGCATCATCAGGATCACATTGCGGCCGTCCTGCGCGCGCAGGTGCTCCAGGCCTTCGATACGCATCAGACGCTTGAGCCGCTCCTGCGATGCGAACCAGCAGTAGCCGTACTCCAGCAGCATCTGCACCATCGCGACGAAATGCCGGCGCAGCAGGCGCCGGCGCGCGGCGGGCGTCCAGTCCGGCAGCACCAGCCTGAGGTTGACCGTGCCGATATGCCGCCGCGACGAGGGCAGGGCGGCGATGAGGCTGCCGATGGCCCAGCCCAGCATCGAGATGACGCGGAACGGCAGCCAGCTCAGCAGCCACACCAGCCCGACGAGCAGCCGCAGCGACAGCCTCACGCCCACGCGCCCACCTCAATGAAAACCGTCAGTGCCATCGTCTACGACCCCTTGCTGCAAGGCCGGCATCGTAGTGGCAGGCCGCGGCGCGGCTTTGCCTTGGGGCGCTGCGGCCACGCAAGCCAGGACCGTCGAGCCGTTCTTGAATGGTGGGACCGGGTAGGACTCAAAGTTCGCCATTTCAGCTTCCGCCCAGGGTGTGGGCAAGCACCAGCATCGTATTTAACATAATGCACATTGTCGGCAGTTCACATGATCAGCGTGCGGGTACCGCATCGTTCCAAGTCGGTTTCCACGAAGTCTCCCCCTGAGACCGGACGTTTGGTCCGTTCTCCACCCCCCTACGGGTCCACTTAGGCCCCCCTGGCCGCATAGCAGATAAGTCATAAAAATCCCCCCCGGCGGGCCCATGTGATCTCTGCACGGTCGCGCAGACCTGCCATCGGCCATGGCCCCGTCCCGCATATAGCTGTCCACCTTCGGCGGTGTGCACAGGGTTGACCGCCTTTGGCATTCTGCACACAACGATAACCACCGGCTTGGGCGTTGGCGGCGCTTCACACAAGGTTGACCTCCGGTCGGCCGAGTAAACTTGGTCGGGCCAGGATCAATTAAGGAGGCCGATGTACGACCCGCCGCATCCGCTCTCATAGTGCTGTGCGCGCAAGACATCGAGCGCGTCAGCGGCTATGACCACCTTCGATGTAGCTGTCGATGCGGGTGTCGCGCGTGGCGTCGTACGTCGACATCGCTCCGCAGTCGACCACGTACCTGACGATCAACTCGCCGTCGTCTAGCAGTCGGGCTGCGTGGAAGCCGCCCTGTCCGACAGGCCACTGCTGGCGGTAGTTCGCCAATGTCATCTTGTCTCCCTTTAGCGCGGCGCCGAGTATCGCCAACTGACGCTGTAGCTCGGCGGTGTTGCTTGCGCATCCCAGCGAGAGCGACCTTCCCGTCAGATCTCAAGAAGGTCGTTTGGTGCTGCCGGGATGGAGTGAGGTTTCGCCTTCTGACTCAAGACCGGCTGGTGGCACTGCCTCTCAGTCGTCCAGAGCTTTCTGGGGGCCGCAAACCCGGGACGGCCTTGATGCCAGTGGCTTTGACACTCAACCTGCCCTAGCGACGCCACCGCATCCACCCATCAATCAAAAAGGAGTTCCCATGCGTGCCCACCTCACCGCCGCGATCCATGCGTTTAGAGGCCTCCTCAACGGCGCAGGCAGGCATCGTGCCGGCGCCATGTTCATGCTTGCCACCGGACCGTTCATCATCTCCGCTGGCATCCTGGTACTCGTCGCCATCTGGCTCATCCGCCACTGATCCAGGCGATCCCCGCCTACATCGGAATGCGCCTGAGCGGGGTGGGACGCCGCCGCCGCGGCCGCTACCTTGACCCTCTACACGCCCGATGGAGACAGCCATGAACAACCACACCCCCGGTCCCTCACCCGGTAATCATCAGAAATCCCCCGTCGAGTTGCCGACCGAGCCGGACAAACCTGCGGACGCTCCCAACACGCCGCAGCCCGAGGACAGCCCCGGACACGCCAACGCAAAGGCAACAGCCGACCGGCGCGCGCAGAGCGTTGAGGACCCCGAAGCTGATGGCAGCGATCGGTTGAGCGAAACCGAGTCGCCGCGAGGCTCAGGACCCTGACGAGCCTAGCGCTGCTTCTTCATCCGGTGACGCGGGTGAGCACTAGATATACCGCGGTGCCGCTGATTGCCGCGCCGACCAGCGCGCCGAAGCCACCACTGATCAGCATCGGTAGCCACCGACTCTCCTTCAGGCGATCCGCCTCACCCTTGATGGCGTCCGTAGCCGTACGAGTGGCAGTTGTCAGCGCGCCCAGGGCCTTCTGCGATTGCTGCTCGGCCGCAGTCAGTTGTTCACCGATGCGCATGCCTGCACCGTTCATAGCCGCATCGAACTTCTCGGCCACACGCTGTTCGATCTGGGCAGCCATCTGCGCGTGGTTCGAGACCAGCGTCTTGGCGGTCTCCGTCACCACCTTAGCTGCAGCATCGACACGGCCGACGGCGACGGCTGCGGTGTTTTGCAGCGTCATCGCGTGTTCGATGACGTCGGCAACGTAGGGCACCAAGTCGTCGAGGGACTGTGGCGGATTGCGGTCAGGATTTGATGACATGTGAGGTCGTCGTTGAAGGCGGGCAGGCGAACCAGCGACTCGCCGCCTGTTGTGATTGAAGTGCGATCAGCGCTCGTGCTCGAATTCCTGGGTGCGCTGCTTCCGGGGCTCTTGGACGGGCTGCCGAGCCTGCTCGCGGCGCAGCCGCAGCCGCTCCTTCACCGCCCTCGAGAACGGCCCGCGCTCGACTTCTCTGCCGGCGAACTCCGCCTGCTGGGCACGCAGCCGGGCGCGGAGCAGCTTCGAGGTCGCGTTCAAGTCGGTGATGTTGTCCAGCGGAAGGTAGACCAAGCCACCAGCGCTGTTGACACCGACCAGTAGGCCCGAGGTCTCATACCCGTCAAGGCAGCCAAAGAGCCTGATCAGACGAAGGTACAGGTCCAGTTCCTTGCGCCGCGTCGGGCCGCGACGAGCGTCATCGACGATCCGCTCGACAAACGCTTCGAGCGAGATGCCGCCGTCTTCCTGGAGCTGCAGATACGGTCGCACCTTCATCTGGAACTCTGCGTTGTCAAACTCGTCGACCACGTACGGACCGCTTTCGACAAACCAGTGGGCTGTCAGGGACGCTTCGCGAAGCTCACGGTCCCGGCTTGTGGCGCCGCGGTAGGTGGCCAGCTTGACCGCCTCCTTCTTCATGTTCGCGCCCACGCGCTTGAACTCAATCAGCCGCCAGGCACCCGGGAACTGCAGCATGACGTCGCCCAAGGCCTTGTCCAGGGGCGTTTGCTGCAGCAGATTGACGCACGCATCGACAGGGGTCGGCCTGCGGCCCATCGCGAGCCCGAGGCCGTAGAGGAAGTTGCCGATGATGATGTTTTCGTACGGCGACAGCATGTCGTCTCCTGCCCTGCCCTTCGGCCAGGCTCGTTCTTGTTGATCCACAGCCACGTCGGTCACGGCCTTACCGTGCCCACGCAGCACTCCCTTGGTATTCGCAAGCCGGAGTTTTACCTCCGTCGGCAGTCCTCACCGAAATGGCCTGCCGCGACTCAGGGAGCGGCGTTTGAACCCTCAGCGCCGCTCTCGGGCAGCGCCAGTGCTTCTTCGACCTCGGCCTTCGCCAGCCGAGCCCAACGGCCACCGCCACGAAGCACATCCAGTTCGTTGGAGCAGGCCCGGGCAAAGAACATGGATTCGGCCAGGCCATGTGCCTGCAGGATCTGCCTCACTTTCACCATCCGGTGACGAAGATCGAAGTCGTGGAACTCGGCACCGCGCACGCCGCCGCCGGCAACCTGTGCCACGACGCGTCGCAGGTTCTGCTGGACCTCCTCCGAAATCGCCGGGACCGCGCGCGGTGCTGAAAGCTTCGCGTGACGGATGAAGGGGTTCCGCCCCACCACCAGTCCCCAAGGTCGCTGCCCGCCCACCAAGTCCACGGTCATCGCCTCCAGCTTCGTCAGGCCAAAGTCCCTGGCCACCTGCAGCCGGAGCGCGAGTCCCGGACTGGATTGCGCGATGGCTTCAAGCGCCTGGCTCGCGTCGTCATTGCGTCCATCCACCAGCAGAACGAAGGTGCGCAGCAACCGGTAGGCCACGCTGTCCCCGGCCTGCGCCGCCTGAAAGAGCCATTGCATGCCGTGCTCGACGTCCCGCAGCGACCCCGACGACCGCAAGATGGTGGCGCCGAGCCGGCGCTGCGCCACAACCGCGCCGGTGGCTGCGGCCTTCTCCAGGCAGAACCGCGCCATGGGCGGATTGGCGACCGAGCCATTGTGGTTCGAGTGGATTTCGTAGAGCCGCGTCCACGCCACTCCCCGACCGCCATCTGCAGCACGCATCAAAAGCGCGGAAGCCTTCCGGAAGTTCTGGCTCGCGACCAGGGATGCCCAGGGCAACGAACCCACGTCATTGCCGCTCAGCGCCTGACCCAGCATCAGCGCCGCGCCGCTGCTCCCTCTTGCAACGCAGTCATCCAGAAGCGCCTCAATGGCCCGACGATCAACGCCGATCGCGGCGGCGGGCAGCGTGCTGGCATAGCTCAGCGCTTCGAACACCTTGTCGGCGAGGCAGGGCTGCGGCGCTGCGTCCGGCTCCAGGCTGAGCGCGAGCGCGCGAAACAGGTTCTGCGGCTCGCGACGCATCAACGCGCGGTCCATCGCTAGCGTCAGAAGGTCCGTCCAGCCGATGCCCGGTACCGCCCTGAGAGCGCGCAGGCGCGCCACGACCCGCTCCTCCGATGTGTCGTCAGACGAATAGGCCGTGAGCACGCTTCTGGCGGTGGCCTCGCCGCCGGCGGCAGCGCTGCGGAACCAACACATGCCCTCTTCGGCATCGACCGCTGTCAGCGAAAGCCAGATGGCCAGCTTCAGCTGCGCCGTCACCCTGCGGGCCTGTGCGGCTTGTTCCAGTGTGGCGATCCGCCCATGTGCTGCGATCTCAAAGAGATCCAGCGACTCGACGATCAGTTGCTGCGTGTCACCGGCCCGGACTGGCTCAGCGTGCTGGAGGTACTCCAATCCGAGCGTCACGTGACGGGGAAAGCCGCTCGTGCCCTGCAGGTACTTCCGGCCTGCTTCCAGGCACGCGGCGATGTCTCCTCGCCGCGCTCGGGAAATCAGCTGAGCATCTGGTCTTCTCATCCGCGCCTTCGTTGCAGTGGCGCATTGCCAAAGCCATCTGTCGATCAAGAGGCGCCTGAGACGCCGCATCAACCTGCAAGCCTAGGAAGCCGGCCATGACCGCGGCCCGTCCGACGGATTACGGTTTTGTAAGGTTGGCGCGCCGTGAGGCACGAGCTTCCCGCTGCGACAGCTGTGTGAATCGCAAACGCGCGTTTCACGCAAGTGGGCGGTGTCGACTCGAAGGCACGGCAACGGCGGCTTTGCCGCACCGCGCACCCGCACGCACCCGTGCAAATGGTTGGAGTCATGGATTTCCCTAGGCATGGTCCCTAGCCTTCAAAGTGCTCGAGGCGATCCAAGTCCTCGGGCGTCGACAACTGAATAGGAGAAGTACATGAAGAAGCCAGTCCTCTTGGCCTTGGCATGCAGCGCGATGGCGAGCTCCGCCTTTGCGCAAACCTCGTCGGTCACGCTGTACGGCGTCGCGGATGCGGCCGTTCGTCAAGTGAAGAACGGCAGCGCAGGCACGGTCAAGGGCGTCACTTCAGGCGCCAACACGACCAGCCGCCTGGGCGTTCGTGGCGTTGAACAACTCGGCGGCTTGTCGGCCGGCTTCAATCTGGAATCGGGCGTCGAACTGGACACCGGCACCGCCAATGCCGGCAAGTTCTGGAACCGCCGCTCGACCGTCAGCCTGATGGGCGACTTCGGTGAAGTCCGCCTCGGCCGCGACACCACGCCGACCTACAACAACGCCGTCAACGACGAATTCGGCATCGTCGGCGTCGGTTCGCGCGGTGTGTTCGTTTACGGCTCCAGCGCCGTGCTGGGCAGCGGTGCAACGACCGCCCAACGAACCGACAACGGCGTCAGCTACTTCCTGCCCAAGAACCTGGGCGGCTGGTTCGGCCAGGTCCACGTCGCCGCGGGCGAAGGCGTGGCGGGCAACAAGTACACCGGTGGCCGCATCGGCTTCGAGAACAGCACCGTTCTGGTGGGTGGCGCCCTTGGCCAGACCGACGTCGGCAGCACGCAGCCCAAGTTCAAGAACTACAACCTGCTGTTTAACTACAAGTCGCCGTGGGGCACGCTGCACACCCTCTTTGACGTGAAGAAGTGGGGTCAGCGCAAGGCCCAAGAGCTGTCGGTTGGCGCCACCGTCCCGGTGACCCAGGCAGGCTCGATCCGTGTCGGCTACACCAACGTGAACCGCTCGGGTGGGGTGGCCGGCTCTGGCTATGCAGACGCCGACGACAGCACGCGCGTCGCACTGGGCTACGTGCACGACCTGTCCAAGCGGACGGCGCTGTACGGCACCTACGCCAACATCAGCAACAAGGGTGCCGCGCGCAGCTCGGTGCTCTACACGACGCCGACCGGCATGCGCGGCGGGGAGAGTTCGTCCGGGCTGGAAGTCGGCATGCGCCACAGCTTCTGATCGGTACCGCAACAGCGAGCGGGCGCGCTTCGGCGCTCCCGCTCGCTGACTGAGGAGGCCATTGGTTGGGGAACTTCCGCCGGGCGGTGCGGACCGCCTGCCGGTCAAGTTGCTATGGACGGCCGCCCGGCATCGAGTGCCTCCAACCCGTAGACGCCGAGCGCCACCGCAATGGCGGCGTTCACCAGCGCATTCGTCAGATGCATCGCCAGGGTCGTCACCACCCCGAACAGCGGGAAGGACGCGTTGGTCGTCCAGAAGTAGGCGTTTGCCAGCGCGTGAAACGCCTCAAACCCAGATGCGAACTTCGCCAGTTCCTTCATGCGTTGCATGGAGTCGTCTCCAGTCAGACCATCATCTCGATCATCAGCAGCGCCAGGAAGCCGATGAAGAACATCGACGTCAGCAACGGTGTCTCGTCGACCTCGTGCGCCTCGGTCAGCAGTTCCTCGGTGACCAGGTAGAGCAGCGCCGCCACGCCAAACGAGAGCACGCCGTCCAGTACGGGCGGACTGGCGCTGGCCAGGAAGTACGCGCCAATGCCGGCGGCCGCCATCAGCAGCACTGCAAAGGTGATGGTGGTGGCCAGCACTTGGCTCCTCGCCTTGGGCCCACGCATCGCCGCCGTGGTCGCCACGCCCAGGAACAGCACTTCTAGCGTCATCGCAATCGTGATCAGCAAACCCTGGCGCTCGCCCGCCGCAAAGCTCAAACTGATCAGCATTCCATCAAGGGCGATGTCCAGTGCCGATGCCAACAGCTGATGGGAAGAGCCAAGGCGCTGACGCCTGCTCCTCCCGCGCTTCAAGCCGGCGAGCCAGCGCCTTCAGCAGCATCGCGATGACGCCCAACGCGAAGCCGCCGAGCGTCACCCACGGCAGGCGGCGGTGCACGACGTCGGGCAGCAGTTCCGTCGCGAGCGCCGCGAACAGCACGCCAGCCGCGATGTGCTGGACGGCACTCTGCACTCGCGCTCCCGGCGTGCGCACGGCCGCGGCGACGCCTCCGAGGACGACTGCCGCGGCGGGCACCGCCGCAAACGTCATCACGGCTGCGAGCTACAGCGGCTGGGCGTTCATGCCGACTGCCTCCGGTTCCAGCTCAACGGCACCAGAAGCCACATGGCTCCAATCAACAGGCCGACGATACCGGCGGCGATGTTGCCAACCGTGTGCCCCAGCACCTCGGACAGCACAAACTGAGTGGCGAGTACCAGCGCGGCCGCAAGCAACGCCGCCCCGAACAGCATCTGGCGGCTGGCGCGCACTTTGAAGTTGGCGCGCTGACGCAGCGGACGCATCAGTCGGTGCTGCACCGCAGGCGCGGTGAACAGCACCAGGCTGGCCACGGACAGCATGAACGTCGCCAGGAACACGTTCTTCTCCGCCTGCACGATGCTGCGAAACCCCGGCGCAAAGGGCACGGCGATCAGGAAGGCAGACAACAGCTGGGCGGTGGGCAACAGCACCCGCAGCTCACCCAGCATGTCGGTGAGATCGCCGTCGGCATCCAATGCCTGGAAGCCGGCGGACGGCGTATCTTCTTGGTTCGCAGACATGGCCGCCTCACGCCTTCTTCTCGGCTTCCTTGCCCGATTCCGCAGCCCTGGCGCTCTTGTCGAACGGCTTGTAGGCCAGCAACCGCAACGCATTGAAGACCACGAGCAGCGTTGACCCTTCATGGAAGATCACGGCCGTGCCGATGCTCAGGCCCATGATGGTCGAGGGGATCAATACGGCAACGACGCCCAGGCTCACCCAGAGGTTCTGCTTGATCACCCGGCTGGTGCTGCGCGACAGGCCCACCGCGAAGGGCAACTGCGCCAGGTCGTCCGCCATCAGCGCCACGTCTGCGGTTTCCAGGGCGACGTCTGAGCCGGCCGCGCCCATGGCGATGCCCACCGTCGCGTTAGCCATCGCCGGCGCGTCGTTGACGCCGTCGCCCACCATCGCCACCTTGCCGTGCTCCGCACGCAGCTTTTTGATCTCCTCCACCTTCTGCTCAGGCATCAGGTCGCCGCGCGCCTCGGTCAGGCCGACCGTCTGTGCAACAGCTTCCGCGACCTTCTGGTTGTCGCCAGAGATCATGATCAGCCGCTCGATGCCGAGCTTGCGGAGCTCTGCCATCACCTGGCCTGCCACCGGACGCGGCGTGTCCATGACGCCGATTACGCCCAGGAAGCGACTGCCCTTGCGCACGATCATGGTGGTGCGTCCGTCCGCGACCAGTTTCTTGTTGGCCTCGTCGACGTCGGCAGGAACCTTGGAATCCGGCAGCTCCGTGAACAGCACCGGCTTGCCGATGTGGACCGTCTCGCCGCCCAACTGCGCCTGCACGCCACGGCCGGTGATGGCCTTCACGTCGGACGCTTGCAACAGGGCGGTCTTGTCGCCCAGGCGCTCCTTCGCGCCGGTCACGATCGCAGCGGCCAGCGGATGGTCGCTGTGCTCTTCGACTGCCAACGCCACGGCCAGCAATTCCTGCTCCGGGACACCTTGAGCCGGGACCACATCGGTGAGCTTGGGCTTGCCTTCGGTCAGCGTGCCCGTCTTGTCGAAAGCGATGGAGGTCAACGTGCCCAGGTTCTCCAGCGGTCCACCACCCTTGACCAGCACGCCACCGCGGGCAGCGCGCGCCACGCCGCTGAGGACCGCACTGGGCACCGAGATGGCCAGCGCACAGGGGCTGGCTGCGACCAGCACCGCCATGGCCCGGTAGAAGGTCTGCGAGAACGGCTCGTCGATGACGAGGCCGGCGCCCAGCAGCAGGACGACGAGGGCGAGAACGGACGGCACGAAGATGCGTTCGAACTTCTCCGTGAATTGCTGCGTCGGCGAGCGTTGAGCTTCCGCCTCGGTGACCATCTTGACGACGCGCGCCATGGTCGACTGGTCGGACTTGCGCGCGACCATCACATCTATGGCGCCGGCGCCGTTGATCGTGCCCGCGAACACACGGTTCTCGGCAGCTGCGCGTTCGAAATTGCCAATCGCGGCTTTGCCGTCCTCGACCGGCCGCTTGTCGACCGGGACGCTCTCGCCGGTGACCGGCGCCTGGTTGACGCTGGAGGTGCCAACCACCACGATGCCATCGGCTGGCAGCCTCTCATTGGGCTTCACGACGACTACGTCACCCACTTCCAGTTTCGCGAGCGGCACGACTTCCGTGCCCGAGGCCCGACGAACCGTAGCGGTGTCCGGCGCCAGCTTGGCCAGCGCCTCGATCGCGCGCCGCGCGCGTCCCATCGCGTAATGCTCCAGCGAATGCCCGAGGCTGAAGAGGAACAGCAGCAACGCACCCTCGCCCCAAGAACCCAGAGCTGCGGCGCCCGCTGCGGCGACAAGCATCAGCGTGTCGATCTCGAAACGCTTCGCCCGCAGGTTCTCGATGGCCTCCCTGACGGTGTAGAAGCCACCGAAGAAGTACGAGACCACATAGCATGCCGTCGGCAGCCACTCGGGGCCGCTGCCATTGCGCCCCATCAGCCAGCCGGCGACCAGGAACACGCCGGACACCAAGGCGAATATCAGCTCGGTCTTCTCGCCGAACAGGCCGCCGTGCTCATCGCTGTGCTCGCCGCCCTCCTCGTTCTTGCCATGGACGTGACCCCTTTCGCCGTGCGCGGCAGCCTTATCGCCCTGGCCTTTGCCGTCGCCCTTGACCTTTGGCGCGCCCTCAGCCCCGTGGTCGTGGTCGTAATCCGGACCATGGTCGTGCCCTGCATGGTCAGCTTTGTCGGCCTTGGCATCTACTTTGGATGGCGCGATCGGCGCGGACCGGGCGCCGGTGCTGGCGCCGTCCAGCGTGATGTCGAGCGCGGTCAGGCGGCCGTGCAGCTTGGCTTCCTCAATGGCCGACCGGTCGTATTCGATGCGCACGACGCCGCCAGGGGACACGTCCGCTTCAATGACGCCATCGAGTGAGCGCAGTTGCTCGGCTATGCGTTTTGCATTGCGCGCGTGCGTCGGCAGGTTCACCCGTCCCAGGACATGCGCAAACTGGTCGGTCAGCGCGATGCCTTCCGACTGGACCAGCTCACGCAAGCGGCCCAGGGAGATGACGTTGGGGTCGTAGTGCACGCATAACTGGGGCTTGCCGTCTTCGACGCCGGTGACGTGGGCCTCATCGATGCCGGGGCGCCCGGCAAACTTGTCCTGCAGCCGCTTCACGCATGGGTCGTCGGTACCGTGGATGTCCGGCAGGACCAATGGCAAGTCCAGCCGTAGCTTCTGGGTGTCGCTCATGAGCGGCGTCGCTTTCTTGGAAAACGGCAGCCAGCGCGCAGAGATGGCTGGAATGGCTGCCTGATGTTCGACCCGTGTCCTGGAACGTACGGATCAATCTGGATCGCCCGGCACATGCGGCCGGCGGCGTGTCCCGAAGCGAAGCTCCGGGGTCAGATCAAGAAACCGCCGCCCATTTGGGCCGGTCGATCGACGGCACCAGCATTCGTGCGTACGCACTCGCCGTCGTCGCAACCAGGTGCTCGACCTCGGTAGCGCGCAGGTTCAAACGGGCATCGGAGACCACCGAGGCGCAGCTCATGTGGCACGCGATGCAGTCGGCGTCCTCGCCACCGAACAGCTTGGCGTTGTCCGCCGAACTGTCCGAGGTCTCTGAGGCTTTGCTCTGGTGCTTGTGCAGGTGGTGCCCGAAATGGCTCACCTCACTCCCCTGCTCGTGCCGGCAATAGCCGGCCGCCGCCCCCCAGACGAACTGGAAAGGCAGCACCGCGAGCAAGAAGATCAGGACAGCTTTACGCACCAAAACATCCTAGCAGCGGGTCTTTGTAGGAGGCGACCGCTTTTGGCGGCCACGCCGGCGCTGCTGGCGTCGCTCCTCGAGCCGCACTTCCCGCCGCTGCTGCTTCTTCGCCCGGTCCTGGCGCAGGAAGTAGATGAGCAGGATCAGAGAGACGACGATGACGAAGATCGAGCTGCCGAAGATGTATGTCGCCAACCCAGGATGCTTCTCGCGCAGATGCTCGAATAACTTCAGCACGGCTGAGCTCCTTGCTGATGCATCGACACCGTCAAGACGCGCCCACGCGGCTGGCGTCGCCCGCGCCCTGCGCGCCGACATCCTCCAACGTGAACCCGATGAAGGTGCCCTGGTCCGTCGATTCGGCTGTCGCCGTGCCCCCGTGCATGCGCGCGATGGCCGCCACGATGGCCAGGCCCAGACCGTGGTTGCGGTTGGCGTTGGTGCGCGACGGATCGATCCGGTAGAACCGGTCGAAGAGTCGCGGTAGGTACTCTGGGGCGATCACCTCACCGCGGTTGTGCACTCCAATGGAGACATGGCGTGGGTCTACCCGCAAGATCCGCACTTCGATCATTGAGCCGCGGGTGGCATACCGGGTGGCATTGCTCAGCAAGTTCGACAGCGCTCGACGGACCAGCCCGGTGTCGACAGCGGCACGTGCATCGCCGCGCACCTCCACGCGGAGCTCAGACTCTTCCAACACCGCCTCGTGATAGTCGATCACCTCGGATGCGAGGTCAGCCATGCTCATCGGCAACGACCGCCGCGCTGAAACGCCGCGCTCCGCGTGGGACAGGAACAGCATGTCCGCAACGATGCCGGCGATCCGGCGCAGCTCCTCCAGGTTGGAGGCCAGGGTGTCGTGCAGCTCCGCCCCAGAGCGGGGTCGTCGAAGCGCCACCTCACAGGTCCCGATGAGGATGGACAGCGGGTTGTTTAGCTCGTGCGCGACGTCCGCGTTGAAGGCTTCCATCTGCACGTACGCCGCCTGCAGTCGGTCCAGCAAGGCGTTGAACTGCAGCAGTAGCGACTGGACCTCCTCGGGCTGGCCCGTGGCATCTAAGCGCTGATCCAGCCGGCTCGCATCGAGCTCGGACGTGCGGCGCGCCAATGCGTTGAGCGGCGCCAAGCCACGCTTGACCAGCACAAAGCCGGTCGCCGACACCGCAAATGTCCCCACGATGGCGGCTGTCAGCAGCGTCCACCACAGGCGGTTGAGCAGGCTCTCGTCCTTGCTGATGTCATAGATCAGCTCGGCGCGGCCCGCGCCACCCAACTCATCAGGCAGACGTACCTCGAAAGCCTGCCGCTTGGTCATGGCCTCGGGCCGGTTGCGGTCGTTCTTGTCGAAGACGGTCGTGCCGTCCTGCTGCTTCACGACCAGCGACAGGTCGTCATGACCCGACAGGAAATCGCTGAGCAGGTGCTTGATGCCCGGGATGTCGTGGACCTCTCGCCCTTCGTTGAGCAAGCGCTGGACGGTGGCTCGCTTCTGGACAAGCGTGTCGTCCTGGCGGCTGGCCAACGTCAAGGAGATGACGAGATAGACCGCGCCGCAGACCAGGCTCAGGCCAAGCATGGTCTGGAGCGCAAACTGCCGGGACAGGCGCGCCCGCAGGCTCGGTGCTGGAATTGTGAGCGCGTTCATGGCCGCTCCTCCATCACATACCCCATGCCGCGAACGGTGTGCAGCAATGTCCGCTCGAATGGCTGGTCCAACTTGGCGCGCAGACGCCGGATGGCCACCTCGACGACATTGGTCTCGCTGTCGAAGTTCATGTCCCACACCTGCGCGGCGATCTCGGTGCGCGAGAGGACATGCCCCTTGCGCCGCAACAGCAGGATCAGGAGACTGAACTCCTTGGGCGTCAGTTCCAGCCGTTGGCCGGCACGGGACGCTTTGCGGCGCACCGTGTCGACCTCCAGATCGGCCACCCGCAGCAACAGCGTCTCGCCGTCGCCGCGGCTGCCACTCGCACGCCGCAACAGCACCTGGATCCGCGCCACCAGCTCCGAGAACGCAAACGGCTTGACCAGGTAGTCGTCCGCACCGCCTTGCAATCCGCGCACCCTGTCCTCGATCTGACCGCGCGCCGTCAACATCAGGACGGGCACCGAGCGGGTGTGGCGAAGCGCCGAGAGGACCGCTATCCCGTCGATGCCCGGGAGCATCCAGTCCAGGATGACGAGGTCGTACTCGTTTACCGACGCCATGTGGAGGCCGTCGACACCGGAGTGAGCCACCTCGACTTGGTAGCCCTCCTCGGTGAGTCCCTTGCGCAGATAAGCGGCCGCCTTGACTTCGTCTTCGACGACCAGGATCTTCATGAGGTCCAGCGGCCTTGCGGCAGCCCCCCGTTCAAGAGGACAGCGTCGGCGGTCGAACGGCGCTTCGTCCCTTCCATCGCGAAGTACGAACCTGCGTTCATGCGATCACCTCAGCCCCAGCCGTGGCACGAGGCGCGGTCTCGTCCTCTTCCTCGTCCTTGCGGTGGGCAATCCGGTAAAGCACCGGCAGCACCAGTAACGTGAGCGCGGTCGACGACAAGATGCCGCCGATGACGACGGTGGCCAGCGGACGCTGCACTTCGGCACCCGTGCCCGTCGCGATCGCCATTGGCACGAAGCCAAGCGACGCGACCAACGCGGTCATCAACACCGGTCGCAGCCGGGTGATCGCACCTTCGAAGATGGCCTCATCGAGGCCTTTCCCTGACTCCCGGAGGTTCCGGATGAACGAAATCATCACGAGGCCGTTGAGCACCGCCACTCCGGACAGCGCGATGAATCCAACCGCGGCTGAGATCGACATCGGGATGTCACGCAGCCACAGCGCCACGATGCCCCCCGTCAGCGCGAACGGGATGCCCGTGAACACCAGCAGACCGTCCTTGGCATTGCCGAACATCACGAACAGCAGCGTGAAGACCAGCAGGAGCGACACCGGCACGACCACTTTCAGGCGGTTCGTCGCGGACTGCAGGTTCTCGAACTGGCCGCCCCAGACCATCCAGTAGCCGGTCGGCAACTTGATCTGCTGCTGGATGGCCTGTTCAGCCTCGGCGACGAACGAACCGATGTCGCGGCCACGGACGTTGGCACTGACCACGACGCGGCGCTTGCCGTTTTCGCGACTGACCTGGTTCGGACCCGGAGACAGCGACAGCTCGGCCACTTCACTCAGCGGAATGAACTTGCGGGACGTGCCGTTGGCGCCGGCAGGCAGCGGAACCGGCAAACGCTTGATCGCTTCCAGGTCGGAACGCACGTTCTCAGGCACGCGCACGATGATGTCGAAGCGGCGGTCGCCCTCGAACATCGTGCCGCCTTCCTTGCCGCCCACAGCGGTCGCCAGCGTGTCCTGAACGTCCTGGACATTGAGGCCATAACGCGCGGTCTTCTCCCGGTCGATCTGGACGCTCAGCATCGGCAGGCCAGTGGTCTGCTCGACGTTGACCTCGGTGGAGCCTGAGATGCCCTTGAGCACGCCAGCAATCTTGCCGGCAGCCTCGTTCATGACGTCCATGTCGTCACCGAACACCTTGACGGCCACGTCTGAACGCACGCCAGAGATCAGCTCGTTGAACCGCAGCTGGATTGGCTGCGAGAACTCGTAGTTCTGACCTGGGAGCTTCTCAACGTCCGCCTTGATCAGTGCCGCCAGTTCGTCGCGCGTCTTGCGAGGCTCAGGCCACTCCGACTGCGGCTTGAGCATCACATAGGCGTCCGAGATGTTCGGCGGCATCGGATCGGACGCGATCTCGGCGGTACCCGTGCGGGCGAAGATGCGCTCGATTTCCGGGTGCTTTTCCTTCAGCGTGCTTTCGAGCTGCTGCTGCATGGCGACCGACTGCGTCAGGCTCGTGCCTGGGATTCGCAGCGTCTGGATGGAGAAGTCCCCTTCGTTCAGGCTCGGCACGAACTCGCTACCCATGCGGGTGGCCAGCAGACCCGACAAGAGCACTGCGACGACCGCAACTGTGATCACCAGCGGCTTGGCGTTCATCACGCGCAGCAGTGCCGGCTCATAGGCGCGGCGCGCCCAGCCCATCAGGAAGTTTTCCTTCTCGGAGACCTTCTTGCCTATGAACAGCGCGACGGCTGCCGGCACGAACGTCATGGACAGGATCATGGCGCCCACCAGCGCGATCACGACCGTGAACGCCATCGGGTGGAACATCTTGCCTTCGACACCGGCCAACGCAAAGATCGGCAGGTAGACGATCATGATGATCAGCTGACCGAACAGCAGCGGACGGCGTGCTTCCTGCGATGCCAGGAACACTTCGTGGAAGCGCTCAGACTGCGTCAGAGGCCTGCCTTTGTGCTCCTGCGCGTGCGCCAGGCGTCTGACGCAGTTCTCAACGATCACGACGGCGCCGTCGATGATGATCCCGAAGTCGAGCGCCCCCAGACTCATCAAGTTCGCGCTGACCTTCTGGTTCACCATGCCCGTGAACGTGAAGAGCATGGACAGCGGGATCACCATGGCGGTCAAGATGGCCGCGCGGATATTGCCGAGGAACAGGAAGAGGATGACGATCACGAGGATCGCCCCTTCCAGCAGGTTCTTCTTGACGGTGCTGATCGCCTTGTCGACGAGGATCGTGCGGTCGTAAACCGTCACTGCGTGCACGCCGGCTGGCAGGTTCTTGTTGATCTCGACCATCTTCTTGTCGACAGCCTGAGACACGGTGCGGCTGTTCTCGCCAATCAGCATGAAGACCGTGCCGAGCACGACCTCCTTGCCGTTGTCGGTGGCCGCACCCGTACGAAGTTCGCGGCCGAGTTCGACCGTGGCCACGTCCTTGATCCGGACCGGCACGCTGCCCTCGTTGCGCAGCACCACGTTGCCGATGTCAGCGATGGAGCGGACCTGGCCCGGGGCGCGGATCAGGTACTGCTCGCCGCGGCGCTCGATGTAGCCCGCGCCGACGTTGGCGTTGTTGCGTTCCAGCGCGTTGACGACATCCCCAAGCGTGATGCCGTAGGACGCCAGGCGGCTGGGATCCGGTGCAACGTGGTATTCCTTGGCATAGCCACCGATGGTGTTGATTTCGGTGACGCCGGTGACGTTGCGCAGTTGCGGCTTGATCACCCAGTCCTGGATCTCGCGGAGATCCGTGGGCGTGTAGGGCTCGCCATTGGGCTTTTTGGCACCGGGCTTGGTCTCCACGGTCCACAGATAGATCTCACCGAGACCGGTCGAGATCGGCCCGATGTTCGGGTCCACTCCCGCCGGCAGCTGGCCGCGCGCGCTCTGGATGCGCTCGTTGACGAGCTGGCGTGCAAAGTAGATGTCAGTGCCGTCCTTGAAGATGACGGTGACCTGGGACAGGCCGTAGCGTGACAGCGACCGGGTCTGCTCGAGTCCGGGAAGGCCCGCCATGACCGTCTCGATGGGATAGGTTACGCGCTGCTCGGTTTCTAGCGGTGAATAGCCGGGCGCCTTGGTGTTGATCTGGACCTGGACGTTGGTGATGTCGGGGACCGCGTCGATGGGCAGCTTCTGGTAGCTGAAGACCCCCAGCGCGGCCATGCCGAACACGGCCAGCATGACGAGCCATCGGTGCTCGATGGCAAAACGGATGATGCGTTCAAACATGTGGACGCCTCTTTCAGTGCGCGTGCGAAGCCGACGCTTTGCCGGCTTCGGACTTGATGACGAAGGCGCCAGCGCTGGCGTACTGCGCTCCGGCCTTCAGCCCGGACTTGACCTCGGTACGCTTGCCGTCGCTGCGGCCCAGTTCAACCGGAACCGGCGCGAAGCCGCTGGCGGTGCGCACGTACACGATCGACTTGCCTTCCATCGTCTGGACGGCATCCGACGTCACGGTGACCGGGGCCTGGGTCTCGCCGGCGGACACCTCGACGTTGACGAACAGTCCCGGACGCCAGGCGGTCTTCGGGTTGTCGACGACCACGCGCGCCTGCGCCGTGCGCGTCTGCTCGCCGATAAGCGCGCCGACATAGGCGACCTTGCCGATCGCCGTCTGCTCGAAGGCGGTCGTGCGGATGGTGACGTTCTCGCCAATGCGCACCTGCGGCAGACTGCTCGCCGGGACATTGATCTGCGCCCAGACCGAGCGCAGGTCTGAGATGGTGAAGACGTTGACGTCCTCACGCACCTGTTCGCCCAAGGCGATGTGCTTCTCGACGATCACGCCGTTGAAGGGCGCACGCAGCTCAAAGCGGTTGAGCGCGGAAGAGTCCGGCGAGGCGCCGATGGCGTTGAGCTTCTGGCGCGCGTTGGCCACTGCAATCTCCGACTCACGCATGGCCTGCTCGGCCAGCTGCACGTCCTGCTGAGGCGAGATGCGCTGCTCGAAAAGCTGCTTCTCACGCTCGTAGGTCGCGCGAGTCAGTTGGAGGCGCTTTTGCGCGGCCTGCAGCTCGGAACGCTGGTCGGACACGCTGGCGCTGCTGATGACCGCAAGCACCTGGCCCTTGGTGACCTGCTGACCCAGCGAGACGGCGACCGACTCGACCACGCCGCCAACGCGCGGCACCACGTGGGCCGTCTTGTCCTCGTTGAACGCGATCTCGCCGGGCAGTTGGAGCGCCGTGCGGATCTGTGCCGGGCCCGAGCTTTCGATGGAAACGCCGGCCGTTTTGATCTGCTCGGCCGTCAGCGTGACGGCGCCCTCGTCCTTCTCGAAGGGGAAGCTCAGCGCGCCCTCAGCCGTCTGGACGTTGACTGAGCCCTTGAACAGGTGCGGCTCCTCGATGGTCTTCGCACTCACGAGCGCGCCGCCCTGACCGGCAAAAGAGATCTTCTCCGGGTCCTGGCCGGGTCGTTCCAGCAGGAGGGCCACCTGCTCCGCAGTGACCTTCACCGGTTTGCCGGCGTTCGTCACCCACACCTTGATGCGTGGCGCTCCGCCTTCCTCGGCAAGCAGCATCTCAACGGAAAGGCCCTTCTGGACTCCGAGGACGTCGCCGCCGTTGGCGCCCTTCTTCGCCTCCTTGTGATGCTCGCCATCGACATGGCTGTCAGCGTCCTTGTGGCCCTTCTCGCCCTTGACCTCGCCGTGATGCTCGTCGTCACCGTGGCCTTTGGCTTCTCCGTGGGCGTCCCCCTTCTCTTCGGCAGCAGGCGAGCTGCCGCCGATGCGGAGGATGGAGACGGTGCCCACGGCGCCCAGCGCCAGGACCACCGCAATGGCGATCATCTGCTTCTTGCCGAGCGAGGCGCGCACGCTCTCGGTAGTGTTTTGGTTGAATTTCATCGTCGATCTCGAAGTTGGATTGCCTGTCAGGGGCGGTCGGCGGTGGTAGTGCCGAGCTGGCGGTCGATCTCAGCGGCCGTGCGGTGGACCTGCGCCACCGCCGTGAAGTACTGGCTGCGGACCTGAAGCCATGTGCGCTGGGCATCGAGGGCGTCCAGGAAGCTGAACTTGCCGAGCTCAAAGCCGGTCTTAGCGGCCTCGTAGGCGCTTTGCGCGCCAGGAAGTACTTCCCTACGCAGGGCTTCCACCTCTTCCTTGCGGGCCTGCAGCAGGTCTGACATCTGCAACAACTCAGAGCGCAGGCGCAGTTCCTCGGCCTGTGCCGTGGCTTGGGCGGCATCGCGGCGACGTAGGGCTTCGAGCTGTGTGCCCTGGTTGCGGTCAAACAACGGTAGCGGCACGGAGACGCTGAACACCGGTTGATTGCGGCCGATCTCCTGCGCCCGGCGGGCGCCGACGCCCACCGTGACGTTCGGAACACCGTTCGCACGCGCCAAGCCGTAGGTGGCCTGCGCCCGTTGCACCTCCAGCAGGGCACGTCGCACCGCCGGCGCATCGGGCAGGCGGGCCATGATGTCTGGAGCCGAGGGAGCGACGGGCAGCGCATCGACATTGCCGTCCAAGCGCTGGATGGAGCCGTCGGGCACACCCATGACCGCGGACAGTGCACGAAGTGCTGCCGAGGCTTCAGCCTGGGCCTGGCGCAAATCAATGCGAGCCGTCGATGCGGCAACTCGTGCACGCGTCTCTTCGGTAGGGGATACCTTGCCCGCGGTCACCCGACGCGTCGCAGCGTCGGCACCGCTGTTGGCGATGCGCAGAGACTCCTCGACCACCTTGACGCGCTCCTGAGCGGTCAACGCGTCGAAGAACGCCTGAATGGCCGAGGCCCGCACGTCAGCGCGGCGTGCGACCAGATCAAGCGCAGCGATGTCCTTCCCGCGCTGCGCCACATCGACGCGGGCGGCACGCTTGCCACCCATCTCCAGCGTCTGACTGAGCTGCACCGTGGTGACCCGCGTGCCGGACTTGACGTCCTCCTGGTCCACGCCCAAAACGGGGTTGGGGATGAGGCCTGCCTGCCGCACCGTGCCATCGTTGGCATCCAGTTCAGCTGCGGCAGCGCGCAGTGCTGGGTTCTGTGCCATCGCCGTGTCGACGGCGGACCGCAGGTTCAGAGGTGCGACCTGTGACGGAGCTTGCGGCGTGATCTGCGGTGCTACCGCTGCGGGGACTGCGACCGAGGCCTGGGAAACTTGGACGTCAGGCGCAACGGGCGAGACGGACCCAGACGACTGCGCCTGGGCAAGGGATGAGATGAGTGCCGCGCATGCAAGCGGCACGAATGTTCTGCGCATCGAAAACTCCAGGGTTGTAGGAACAACGCGAGGTCTTCGGCGAGTGCAGTGATGCGGTCAGGGCCGCATCTATCGGGAAAGGGGGAGGAAAGTAACTGCGCTCGCCGAATCAGGCGACGCGCCAGTTGGGGCGTTCAAGGAGATCCGGCCCGCGCGAACGGAAGGCCTGGTTGGACGCGGTGTCCACGATGAAGGCGGCTCGGGCGTCGAACGTCATCGCGACGGACACCAGTGGCTTCGCCAAACTCAGGTGGCAGTACCCACAGTCGTTGTCGCCCACGAGCTTGATGCTCTTGGACGCCGACTTGTCGCCGAGATGCTTGCCGGATGCCTTGGATCCGGCTTCTCCGGCGGCCTCATGCTCATGGACGTGATGCCCGATGTGCGTCTTGGCCGGGACCTGCTCATGCTGGCAATAGGCTGCCGCTGCCGACCAGGCGAACTGGGCGGGCAGCACAAACAGCAGGAGGATGGTCAGCCAGCGACGCATGGGCGGGATTGTGTCTTTAATCTGTGAATCGAGGGTGAATCGAAGATTTTCGATTCGGTGAAATCGTTCGCAAGGCGCGGTTGCTTTGCCTTACAGGAGGTTGTCTCCTCGATCCGCAGCCCGGTCCCGACCGCGGATCGGAGCCGCCGATATCAAGCGCCTTCGCCCTCGTTTCTGGACACGTAGACCATCTGCTTCTTGTCAGTGAAGCCTTGAGGAGCGATGTCGCGCACATCGAGGGCGCGGTGGGCGGCGGAGTTGAACTTCCAGGTGAAGCTCTTGCCAGCGCTTTGGAAAGTCACCACGTCACCGCAGTTGACGTTGATGGCCTTGCCAGCATCGACATTCACGACGCGCGCGCCTTGCGCGGCGGCGACGACTTCACCGTGCACTGACTTGCCGTTGAGCATGACCTGGTTGCCACCGGTTGCGGCCTGGGCAGCGCCGACGGCGAACAAGAGGCTGGCGATCATGGCGGAGGCGGAAGAGGTGCGGTTCATGAGGATTCCTTCTTCGGCGGACGGGTCGCTCGGGGGAGCCACCTGAGACGTTCACCATGGAAAGAACTTTAGAAATCCGACCCCGACGAGATGCCTGCTCGTCCCATTACAAATCTGTCATTTAGCCGGGCATGCCGCGCCGCGGGACTCCTGGGCCGGCTACCTGAACGAGTCGTCGTCCAAGACATCCTTGCCAAGGGCGATCTCGCGCTCGGCCTGCCGCATGAAGTTGGCGATGTCTTGCTCCGGCAACGTCACCCTCACCAGGTGGGAACTGGAGACATCGACCACGGCGTTGGGATGCGCCTCCAGCACGCGCGGCTCCGCCAAGGTCCGGGTGGTCTGCTTGTCCATGGGGCTGTAGGGCTTCATCTCCTCGACGGTCTCACGGAAGCTGATGAGCTGGTAGTCGAGTTGTCGACGTAGGTCCAGATCGATCTGGGTCCTGCGCTTCTCCAGCATCTCGGAGAAGCCTTCGAACTCTCGCCCGACCGTCTCTGCCAACTTCCGTTCGGCGAGATCTGCGTCGCGCAGGGCTGTGACCGCGGTGGAGATACCAATCGAAAGCGACGCAAACATCTGGGTGATGGGCATGTTGTAGTCGGTCATGCCAATGCCTTCACGAGCCTCGACCTGCGAGCTCGACACCCGGTGATAGAAGGTGCCGGCGCCGTACGCGTCCCTGGCCCATTCGAACTTCTGGCGCAAAGCGTCGAGCACCTGGGGATACACGGTGCTCCAGACGCCGCTGACAGCCGGTCCGCGGTCTTCGGTGAAAAGCCGATTCACCGGGATCACGGTGCAGCGCTGGCGCGCACACATCTCCTCGATGACGCGCTGGTACTGAGGCACCACTTCAGCGCCCCGCGCATCGACGATCAGGATGAACTGGCACTGGTTGAGGCCGACCTGTTCGAAGGCCTTGAAGATCTCGCAGACGGCGCGCCCAGAGACGACCGTGTCAACAAAGATGAATTTCTCGTTGGGGAGCTTGCTCGGCAACGCGGCGTGCCATGAGCGGTGGGCGAGGTTCTCGACGAGCGCCTTGTAGAAGGTCAGGTAAGGATCGGTGCCCTCTCGATGCACGATGGCGGCCAGGACCCTGCTCCAGAAGCGACGAATAGCCGCCGTCGTCTGCGTCGCATCCTGCGGGTCAGCCGAAAATGGAAGGATCAGCTGCTGAAGAAACGGCGACTTGTTCACCTCGCTGACCTCCTTGAGGCGCTGTTCGAACGTGGGCAGCGATCGCGCATCAAGTCGCCACGCCGCCGCAGCCGCTCGAATGAACGGAACGGCGCCCCGGCTCGGCACTACGAGGTGCCTATACCCCTCCTTGACCAGCACCCGGACGTAGTCGGACAGCTCGCGCGACGCGCGGGCGAAGTCGATGATGTTGTCGACGGTGAAGTCGTGCTGCCAAAGCGCGGATGGCGGATGGGCTGACTCATGCATCATTGGCCGGCTCCTCGGTGGACGCCCCCGGCGTCTGCTCCCGATGGTCGACGCCCTCCGCCAGCAGGACGTTCACGTCATCGTTGTCGGGCTTGCCGAGCCTGACCAGCCACGCCGAAATCGGGTTGGCGGCCTCGCGCGGCTCGCTGGTCTGCGGATCGAATTCCAGTCCGACCTTGGCGTGCGTCCAGAGCACGTTTGTCAGGTACTCGACGTCATCGACCAATTGCACGCGAGACGTGGCCAGGAGTTCCTGGTGCCTGGCCAGCGATGCCTCCCCAAAAGGGTTGGGCACATGCAGGTGCTCCCCTGCCCGCTCGTAGATCTCGACAAAACGCTCCAGAGTCTGTTTCTCCTGGCCGGCATCGAAATGCCACCTGCCCTCGCTGACGACCTGGACGTTGCCTATCGCGATCGGCAGAAAGTGGGGCGTGATCTTGGCCAGCCGCTTCAGGATGTCGCCGACCTTCCAGTCACGCGTGTAGTCCGGGTTGTCCTTGGCCTCCGCGCGCAAGGCGGCGTACCGCGCCTCGTCAGAGGAGATGCCCGCGAAGGCCACCAGTTCGACCACCTTGCGCACCTGGAGCCACAGGAACTCGTTGTCGGTGCCATCGGTCAGAGTCCGCGGCTTCTTGGCGCCAAGAACGCGGTTGGCGGCCCGCAGTCGGCACTTCACCTCCACCATGGCGGCGTGGTACCGCTCGTGCGCGGCGGCTTTGCTGTCAGCCATTGGTTTCATCGTCTGGTCTGGATTCATCCGGGCCTGCGTTCGATCAAGGTGCGAGCAGCGCGCTCACCAGAGAGGCGTCCCGGTACGCCACCATCAGCGCGTTGCGGGTCCAGCCGTCGGCACGGCCGCCCGCGATATGCACGTTGGCCACTTCCAGCACCTACTTGAGCTGGCGAGCCGCCTCATGGATTTCCGACCCCTCGCGCTCGCGCGAGATCGCCAGCCTCAGGATCTCGACGTGGCGATCCGCGTACCGCAGATGGGTGCGCAACTGCCGCTGCCAAGGCTTGGCAGGCGGAATCTTGTCCAGCAGTCCATGGACGATCACGTCCACGTCGTTGATGCCCTTGCCGAGCGCATCGAGATGCGCGGCCGCGGACTCGGGCGGGAGGTCTGACGCCATGCCGTCCTTCCCGTTGTCCTGTCTCCTCCTGTCCATCATTTCCACTCATCCCGCGCGGGCCATCGCGTTGTTGGCAGCGATGGTCTTTGTGGTGTCGCTGGCCTACGGTGCAGCCCAGCCGCTGTTGCAGCCCACGCTGCTGCGACATTTCGGCCCCGTGTCCGCGGAGGAAATCTCCCGTCAGGTGGGTTGGCTGGGCGGGGCCTACCTCTTCGCGCTATTCACGTTCGCGCTCGTTTGGGGCCGCCTTTCGGATCGCATCGGTCGCGTCCCGGTGCTGATGCTCGGCTTCGGCCTGTTCTTGGTCGGTACCGCCTTGACCGCGTTGGCCACGCAGATCGGCTGGATCTATGCCACTCGGTTGCTGGCCGGCGCGGGCGCCGCCGCGGTAGTGCCAACTGCACAGGCTTACATCGCCGACATCAGCACGCCGGTGGTGCGCAGCCGCCGGTTTGTCGTCTTGGGAACGATGGCGTTTATCGGCCTGATCACCGGCCCCGCGTTCGGCACCTGGTTGGCCGGGCCCGTGATGCGCGAACCGGTGGGGCAGATGGCGCAGATGCTGCACTGGCCGGCCTGGGCGATTGCGGCGTTCGGGACGGTTCTCCTGGCGCTCACGCCCTGGGCGCTCGGCAGCGAGCGCGCTCGCTCAGCGCAGCCCTGCAGCGACCCAGAAAAGTCGCGCAGCCTTATTCGCTCGTCCATGCTGCTTGCCTTCCTGGCCTCTGTTGCGGTGGGAACCTTTGATGTGGGCTTCAACCTCTTCGGCAGCCAGACGCTCGGAATGAACTCCAGCGCCATCGCAGCCATGTTCGCCACCTGCAGCCTGGTCATGCTGACAGCGCAGCTTAGCCTGCTGTTTGCAGCGGTGCGGCGTCGGCTCAACGAGCGGTGGCTGGCGGCCACCTTTGCAGCTTCAGCCCTGGCGCTGATGTTCACTCCGTCCGACGCAAGAGCGCTGGGCCTGATGGTCGCTGTCGTCGCCCTGGGCGCTGGAATGATCGCCCCCGTCTTGTCGTACACGCTGCTCAACAACCGCCCCGGCGCTCCGGGTTTGTTGCTCGGCCAACTGGCAGCCGCCGGCAATCTGGGCCAGGCAGTAGGAGCAGTTGGCGCCGGTAGCGCGTTTGCCTTAAATGCCACGGCCCCGTTCTGGATTGCCGCATCCGTGCTCATCGTCGGAGCCTGCGTCTCCTGGTTCGCGTGGCGGCCTCAGGTTTCAGGTGACGATCTGGAGGTGGGTACAGGTGAGAACAGGTAGGCGTGCTGGCACTGGGCGAACTCGTCAGACCGTATGGACGCGCGGCGCACTGCCACCCCCGGCGGCGGGATCTAGTCAACGACCAATTCGGTCTTGTCCAGCTGCAGGTGATGCAGGGAAATGCTGACCTTGACGCTGGCCGCAGCCGCAGGTGCGGTGAAACCGCAGTCCAACGTCACTTCCCCATCCTCGAATCTCGAATCGGTCTTGCTGCCCGTGCGGCAGGCGACCGGCGTTTCGTTCAGCATGACGGACCGGAACGACACCTTGCTGTCGTCGTGGCTGCCCAGGAAATGAGCCTTGAAGCGGACATCCTCGCCGGCCAATGAACCTGGCAGCGTGCACACGGCTTCGGCTCGCTCATCGTTCAGGGACGTGCTCTGGCACGCAAGTGCGGCAGGAACGGAGGGTGCTGCGCCGGCCATCGGTGTCAGCACGGCAAGAAGTAGCACCGGCAACAACCGGGACCTGGTGCAGCGTGCAGTGTCTTCAAGCATCTCCTGGATGGTGCCGCTGGTGAGTGACACCTCCATGGCACCGTGGCATCGAGGCCAAAAAATCTCTGCATCGCCTCTTGACTCTCCCATCATGGCAAGCTTGAGACTTCCGTTCATGGGTCGGCACTGAAGCCGGCCGGGAAGGAATCCATGAACTCACTTGCACCCACCACTCAGGCGGCAGATGCGCGCCGCTGGACATTCCCCATCGCAGGGATGACCTGCGCCTCCTGCGTCGCCCGAGTCGAGAAGGCCCTTGCGAAGGTGCCGGGCGTCCGCGAAGCCATCGTC
>NZ_JBQVNP010000029.1:0-46665 GCF_052436255.1 Roseateles sp.
GGCGGCTGGCGCATCGTGCAGACCATGGGTCAGCGCATCACCAAGCTCAAGCCGGTCGGCGGCTTCTGTGCCGAGACCGGCGGAGCGATCACACTCTTCCTGGCCACGGCCATGGGCATCCCGGTCTCGACGACGCACACCATCACGGGCGCCATCGTCGGCGTGGGCTCGGTGCAGCGTGCCTCGGCCGTGCGTTGGGGCGTGGCGGGCAATATCGTCTGGGCGTGGATCTTCACGATCCCGGCGGCTGCAGCGATGGCCGCCGTCTGCTACTGGGCGAGCTTCATCCTTTACTGACCGGCCTGGGATTCGAAATAGCGTTGGGCGCTGAAGGCGATGGTCGCCATCAGCGCCGTGCCGCCGAACAGCAGGCAGAGCACGACGCCGATCACGGCGGCCCAGCCGCCCGACGCGGCCGGCCGGCCGGCGTTGAAGCGCGCGTTCCAGCGCTCATCCGGCATCAGGCCATAGACGATTCCGCCCAGCAGCGCCGCAACGAGGCTGACGCCTAGCCAGGGAATCAGCACCCAGGCCAGGCGATCATCCTGGCCGAGTTCTTCCATGCGCAGCATGCCGGCCAGCCCGAGCAGCGTCGGCACCGGAAAAACCCAGCCCCAGCGATCCTTCAGGCCGTGCAGGTAGAAGCGGTGCAGGCCCAGGGTGCCGCCGAGCAAGGCCAGCCAAGTCGCCGCCGCCTTGTGCCTGGTGCCATTCATTCAGGGGCCGCTGCGCTGTCGCCGAGGCCGAGCGTGCGCTGCATAAGCACGACGTCGAGCCAGCGACCGAATTTCCAGCCTGCGCTTTTGAGCACGCCGGTGTGCTCGAAGCCCAGCGCAGCATGGACACCCACCGAACCCCTGTTGGCCGCGTCGCCAATGACCGCCAACATCTGGCGGGCGCCCGCTGCCTCGCAGCGCGCGATCAGCTCGGCCAGCAACAGCCTGCCGACACCCTGGCCCTGGGCGGCGGGTGACAGATAGATCGAGTCCTCGACGCAGAAGCGATAGGCCAAGCGGGGACGGAAATAGTTGGCATAGGCATAGCCAAGCACGACACCGTCTCGTTCTGCGACCAGCCAGGGCAGGCTGCGTCCCAACACCTCCTGGCGCCGCCGGGCCATTTCGCCAATGTCGGGCACCTCGGTCTCGAAAGTGCCTGTGCCGTTCAGCACCGCCACGGCATAAATGGCCTGGATGGCGGGCAAGTCGGTGTCCGTACTGGGTCGGATGCGCAAGGCGGGCATGTGGGCCGAGGAGGGGAGAGACATATCTTCTCTTGAGTTGATGCTGATCGAGTTTATAATGCTGAGTTCTGGTGCCGGCCGCGGGGAGCTGCAGCGTATCTACGGCGCCAGAGACGGTGGCAACACCGGCGGGAACTCGCCGCGAACGATCTGCTCGCCCTGAGTGTCTCCTGGTGCGGTGATCGCCAAATCCATCATCACGTCATCAGTTTAGGAAACATCATGGTTGTCATTCGTCTTGCCCGCGGCGGTTCCAAGAAGCGCCCGTTCTACAACATCGTCGTCGCCAATAGCCGCCAGCGCCGTGATGGCCGCTTCATCGAGCGCGTCGGCTTCTACAACCCCGTCGCTTCTGGTGCAGCAGAAAAGCTGCGCGTCGAGCAGGACCGCGTGAGCTACTGGATCGGCGTCGGCGCCCAGCTGTCGCCCACGGTCGAGCGCCTGGTCGGCGACGCCAAGAAGGCCACCCCGGCCGCCTAAAACAAGTGGCAGGCAACAAGCCTCGGCAAGACGGCGCTTCGGCGCCGTCTTTTGCTTCCTGGCCCGAAGACTTGCAGCCAGTGGGCCGCATCCTCGACGCCTGGGGCATCAAGGGGGGCCTTAAGGTTCAGGCCTATTCCGTTGACGCGGACGCGCTGTTCAGCGCCAAGCGCTGGTATCTGAAATCCACCGGCCCCAAGCCGGCCCAGCTGGTGCTGGCCTTGCGGGCCGTTCGTGAGCAGGGTGAGGGCATCGTCGCAACGGCCGAAGGCGTGGATGACCGCAATGCCGCCGAGGCGCTGCGTGGCCATGAGATCTACGTCCCGCGCAGCGAATTCCCCCGTACGCCCGACGGCGAGTACTACTGGGTCGACCTGATCGGCCTGGAGGTCGTCAACCGCGAAGCGCAGCCCCTGGGTCGCGTCATTGGCCTCATTGACACCGGCCCGCATGCGGTGCTGCGCATCCTGCCGGCGGGCATCGACGAGCCGGCCAAACCAGACCAGGAAAGGTTGATTCCCTTCGTGGGCGCTTTCATCGACGATGTCAGCCTGGAGACAAGGCAGATCCGCGTCGACTGGGGCCTCGATTTCTGAAGGCCGAGGCATGCGCTTCGACGTCCTGACGATCTTTCCGGAGCTGTTCGGCCCGCATCTGACCCATGGCGTCACGCGGCGCGCCTTCGAGAGCCGGCAGGTCGACGTGCGCCTTTGGCCGCTGCGCGATTTTGCCGACGGCAACTACCGTCGCGTCGACGACCGCACCTTCGGCGGTGGCCCCGGTATGGTCATGTTGGCTGAGCCGCTTGAGAAGGCGCTCGCCGCCGTCACGGCTGAACGCTGCGAAGCGGCGCCGGCAGTCATCCACTTCACGCCAACCGGTGACCGCATCGACCAAGCCTGGGTACAGGCTCTCGCCGCTGGCCCCGGCGCCATCCTTCTATGCGGTCGCTATGAGGGCATAGATCAGCGCGTGCTGGACAGCCACGTGACGCTGGAGCTAAGCCTCGGCGATTTCGTGCTGTCGGGCGGAGAGCTTGCGGCGCTGGCATTGCTGGACGCCGTGGCGCGACTGCAGGATGGCGTGCTCGGCGACGTGCAATCGCACGAGCAGGACAGTTTTTCGGACGGCCTGCTGGATTGCCCGCACTACAGCCGACCCGAGGTGCTGTCGGATGGCCGCAGCGTGCCGCCGGTGCTGCTGTCCGGCCACCATGCCGACATCCGGCGCTGGCGCCGTGAGCAGTCGCTGGCGCTGACGGCTGCGCGTCGGCCCGATCTCATCCAGGCGGCACGGGCGGCCGGACGGCTGAGCAAGGCGGATGAGGCCTTCCTGGCCAAGCGCTAGGCAAAACCCGTAAGCCGCCGCTATACTCGCGGGCTGTCCGATCCTCTGGCGGGTCGAGTGGCTGGAACGTTCAAGACGTTCTGGCTGCAAACATCCCGATAAATAGCGCCCCGCCAAGATCCCCAGGAGCACAGATGAACCTGATCCAAACCCTCGAGCAAGAAGAAATTGCTCGCCTGAACAAGACCATTCCGGCCTTCGCCCCCGGCGACACGGTGATTGTCAGCGTCAACGTCGTTGAAGGCAGCCGCAAGCGCGTCCAGGCCTATGAAGGCGTCGTCATCGCCAAGCGCAACCGCGGCCTGAACAGCAGCTTCATCGTCCGCAAGATCTCCAGCGGCGAAGGTGTCGAGCGCACCTTCCAGCTCTACAGCCCGCTGATCGCAACCATCGAAGTCAAGCGCCGCGGCGATGTCCGTCGCGCCAAGCTGTACTACCTGCGCCAGCGTTCGGGCAAGTCGGCTCGAATCAAAGAGAAGCTGGCTTAATCAGCCGTCGCGCTTCACTGAAGCCGCCCGGAGCTACGCTCTCGGCGGCTTTTTGTTTTTTCGCATGAACCGACCTGCCATCACCCAGCCCCAGCTCGTGCCCGTCACGAGCATCGACGCGCATCTGCCGGCCGTTCCGGCAGACGCGCTGACGCCGCAGTCCATCCGCGCCAGGCTCGCCCCGCTGACCGTCTGGACACCCGAGTTCGCCGGTGACGGCAGCCCCTTCGCCGGCCGCGAGCCGGCCGGTGCGGCCGTCCTGGTGCCGCTGGTGCAGCGCGCTGCGGGCTTGAACCTGTTGCTGACGCGGCGCACCGACCATCTGCGCGACCACGCTGGCCAGATCAGCTTCCCGGGCGGTCGCGTCGAACCCGAGGACGACAGCCCGGTCGCAACGGCGCTGCGGGAGACCGAGGAAGAGATCGGTTTGTCCCGCGGCTACATCGAGGTCATCGGCCAGCTGCCCGTCTATTCGACGGTGACGGCCTTCCAGGTGACGCCGGTGGTGGCGTTGATCGAACCCGGCTTCACGCTCCAACTCGACGCCTTCGAAGTGGCCGAGGCTTTCGAAGTGCCGCTCGTCTTCCTGATGAACCCGGCGCATCACTGCCACCACACCTTCGAGTTCGCCGGGGCCGAGCGCCGCTTCCTGTCCATGCGCTGGCAGGGTGACGATCGCGAATATTTCATCTGGGGTGCAACGGCGGCGATGCTGCGCAACCTCTATCGCCTGCTCATCACCGGCTGAGCTGCGCGGCGCCACTATCATCCCGGCCCATGAATTTCTTCGCGGTGCTGCTGGCCCTGTTGTGTGAACAACTCAAGCCCTTGAGGCACGGCAACCGCGTGCACGAGTCCGTCATCGGCTGGGTGCGCTGGACCGGCCGCAACTTCGATGCAGGGCATGAACGCCATGCCGTGGTCGTCTGGGCCATCACCGTGCTCGTCCCGGGGCTGGCCATCACGGCGGTCTATCTGACGCTGCGCCATTTCAGCCTGCTGCTGGCGCTGGCGCTGGATGTGCTCATCCTCTACCTGACGCTGGGCTTCCGTCAGTTCAGCCATTACTTCACCGACATCCGCGACGCCCTGGAGCGCGGCGACGACGCGACAGCGCGTCAGCTGCTGGCCGAATGGCGCCATCTCGACGCCAGCGAGCTGCCGCGCACGGAGCTGATCCGCCATGTCATCGAGCACTCGCTGCTGGCGGCTCACCGCCACGTCTTCGGCGTGTTCTTTTGGTTCATCGTCTGCTCGACCTTCGGCTTAGGGCCCGCCGGCGCGGTCGTCTACCGCATGGCCGAGTTCGCCGGCCGCTACTGGGCCTTCAAGAGCCGCACGCTCGACGCGCCGACCAATCCGCGCCTGCTCGCACTGTCGCGCCAGGCCTTCACGGTCATCGACCATCTGCCCGCGCGGCTGACTGCGACGGGCTTTGCCATCGTCGGCAACTTCGAAGAGGCCGTGAACGGCTGGCGTCGCGACGCCAACCTCTGGCTGCATTCCAACGAAGGCATCATCCTGGCGTCCGCGGCGGGGGCGGTCGGACTGCAGCTAGGCGGTGCCGCGCCCCCCGGCATCACGCCGGACCGCAGCAAGACCTTCGATGCAGGCGCCGAACCCGATGCGACCGGCGCTGCCGGCTCGACCGCCGGGGCGCCACCGCAGCTTGGTCATCTGCAGAGCGTCGTCGGCCTGGTGTGGCGCTCCGTCGTCTTGTGGATGCTGCTGTTGGCGCTGTTGACGCTGGCCAACCTCGTCGGCTGAACGGCCGGACCGCCCCTATGAACTTCCCTGACCTGCCGGCGCTGGCCGAGCCCAGCCTCAGCGCGCGCGTGCGGCATGCGCTCGACCACAAGACCAAACCCCTGGGCGCCCTCGGCCGCATCGAGGCGCTGGCCCTGCAGATTGCGCTGATCCAGGGCGTCGAGCGGCCGGCGCTGCGTGCGCCTCAGCTGGTCGTCTACGCGGCCGACCACGGCCTGTCGCGCCGCGGCGTGTCGGCCTTTCCGCGCGAAGTCACGCCGCAGATGGTCGCCAACATGCTGGCCGGCGGTGCAGCCGTCTCGGTGCTGGCGCGCCAGCAGGGATTGGCGCTGAGCATCGCCGACTGCGGTGTCGACGCGCCGCTGGCCGAGGGCGCGATCGACCTGCGCATCGCACCCGGCACCGCCGACGCGAGCGCCGGCCCGGCGATGTCGCTGGAGCAGGCCGGGCGCGCCCTGCGCAATGGCATGGCCCTGGTCGAGCGGCTGCCCGGCAATGCGCTGCTGCTCGGCGAGATGGGCATCGGCAACACCTCAGCGGCCAGCCTGCTGATGCAACGCCTGACCGGCCTGTCCCTGGTCGATTGCGTTGGCCGCGGCACCGGGCTGGACGATGCCGGCCTGGCGCGCAAGCTCGCCGTGCTCGAGCAGGCGCTGGCCGCGAACGTCGCCGCGCAAGCCCCGTTGGAGCTGGCTGCGTCGCTCGGCGGCTTCGAGATCCTCACGATGGCGGGCAGCGTCATCACTGCGGCCGCACAGCGCCGCGTCATCGTTGTCGACGGCTTCATCACGACGGCCGCTGCTGCGCTGGCGCAGGCGCTGTGCCCCGGGGTGCTCACCGCCTGCGTGTTCGCCCATCGCTCGGCCGAGGGCCCGCATGCGCTGTGGCTGCAGGGGCTCGGCGTGCGTCCGCTGCTGGACCTGGACCTGCGGCTGGGCGAAGGCAGTGGCGCTGCCCTGGCCTGGCCACTGCTGACGGCGGCCTGCGCGCTGCTGGCCGACATGGCCAGCTTCGAAAGCGCCGGCGTCAGCAACCGGGACTGAGCCATGCGGCTGTTCCTTGTCGCGCTGCAGTTCCTGACCCGGCTGCCGGTGCGGCTGAGCCGCTTCGAGCCGGCGTGGCTGAACGACTGCGTGCGGCATTTCCCGCTCGTCGGCATGCTGGTTGGTGCGGTGGGTGCGGCGGTGCTCGTCGGCGCCGTGCAGTTCTGGCCCGCCTGGATTGCCGCGCTGCTGGCGCTGACCGCCACGGTCGCGCTGACCGGCGGCTTTCACGAAGACGGCCTGGCCGACACCTTCGACGCGCTCGGCGGCGTCGTGCCGCGTGACAGGGCGCTGGCCATCATGAAGGACTCGCGCATCGGCAGCTATGGCGCGCTGGCGCTCGGCCTGTCATTGCTGCTGCGCGCGGCGCTGCTGGCGGTGCTGGCGACCCGGCCCCTCTTGGGGGCGGTCGCGGCCCTGCTGGCCGGCCATGCGTTGGCCCGCGCGGCAGCGGTGGGCGTCATGGTCAGCCTGCCCTATGGCGGGGATGTCGAGCATGCCAAGGCCAAGCCATTGGCGCTTGCCGTCGCACCGCGCAACTTCGCCATCGCCATGCTCTGGTGCGGGCTGCTCACCGTAGCGCTTGCGGCTTGCGGCATCGCTTCTTGGTCGCGCCTGGGCGCCGCGTTGGCCGCCGCGGTGGCCACGGCGGGGCTGATGCGGCTATGGCTGAAGCGCCGCCTTGGCGGCTACACCGGCGACGGACTCGGCGCGACCGAGCAGCTTGCCGAGATCGCTGTGCTGCTGGCCTTCACGGCTGCGCTTTGATGCCTGCCCTGACGATCTGGCGCCACCCCAAGCCTTGCGGGGCCGAGGGGCGATGCATCGGCGGCGGCACCGATCTGCCCGTCGACCCACGCAAGGCCAAGCGGCTGGCGCACCGCATTCGCGCCCATGCCCGTCGGCACGGCCTGGCGCGCGAGGTGGTCACCTCGCCGCTGGCCCGCGCGGCCGACGTGGGCCGCTGCCTAAGACGTTGGGGCTTTCGCTGGCGCGTCGATCCGGCACTTGCCGAGATGGACTTCGGCGGCTGGGACGGCAGGCCGTGGTCGGCCATCCCGGCCGCCGGGTTCGACTGCTGGATGGCCGATTTTGTCCGCTTCGACTTCGAAGGCGGCGAGTCGCTGGAGGCACTGCTAGACCGTGCAGCGAAATGGCGGCCGACCTGCGCGCTGGCAGTTGGCCACGGCGGCTGGATCACGGCGCGCCGCTGGCCCGCCGGCGTTGTCCCGACGCCGGCGAGCTGGCCGCTGCCGCTCGCCTATGGCCGATCTACTTCAATACCGTCTGCTGCATGAACAGCACGGTCGCGTAGAACTGGAAGTCCTGGTTGTCCTTCTTCTGGAAACCATGTCCTTCGTTGTCGGCGCGCAGATACCAGACGGGCGTACCGCCCTTGCGCACCGTCTCGACGATCTGCTCGGCCTCGGTGTAGGGCACGCGCGGGTCGTTCTTGCCCTGGATGACGAAGAGCGGCTTCTTGATCTTGGCCGCATTGGTGAGCGGCGAGATCTTGTCGAGGTGGGCCTTCATCGCCGGGTCGCGCTCGTCGCCGTACTCGACGCGGCGCAGGTCGCGGCGGTAGCTCTCCGTGTTGTTCAGGAAGGTCACGAAGTGCGAAATGCCGACGACGTCGATGGCGCCGGCGATGCGGTCGGCATAGTTGGTCGACACGGCCAGCGTCATATAGCCGCCATAGCTGCCGCCGGTGACGAGCACGCGCGCAGCATCGAGGTCGGGCTGGGTCGCAATCCAGTCGAGCAGGGCGCCGATGTCCTTGACCGAGTCCTCGCGCTTGAAGCCGTTGTCCATGGCCAGGAAGCTCTTGCCGTAGCCGCTGGAGCCCCGCACATTGGGCTGAATCAGCGCCATGCCCAGTTCCTGCACGAAGTAGGCGCTGCGGCCCAGGAAACCGAAACCGGCCTGCGACTCGGGGCCACCGTGGATGGAGATCAGCACCGGGCGCTTGCCGGTGAACTTCTTCGGTGGCGCCGTCAGCAGGCCCGAGATCGTCGTGCCGTCGAAGCTCTTCCAGCGCACGATCTTCTGCTCGCTGAAGCCCGAGGTGTCCATGCCGGGCGCGGCCGCCGCGCGCGTCCATTGCTGGACCTTGCCGTCGGTGCCCAGCGAGTAGATCTGGCCGGGGCCCTGGGCATTGCTGATCGAGAACGCCAGTTCGTTGCGCGCCCGATGGAAGGAAGCCGCGCCGACGTTGCCATTCGGCAAGGCGGCGGGAGCGCGCACTTCCTTGGCGGTAGCGGCGTCGAAAAAGCGCAGCTCGTCGCGGCCATCGACGTTGAACTGGGCCGCCAGCTTGCTGCCGTCCTCGGTCAGGGTGACGCCGCTGACATCCCAGGGGATGTGGCTGCTGACGCGGTCGATGCGGCCGCTGGCCAGGTCCAGCTTCATCAGCTCGCGGAACTCGCCGGCGCGGTCGCTGGCGATCCACAGCGTGCGTCCGTCTGGTGTCCATCCTGCGGGTGAGTAGGTGGCCTTGGCCTCCTGGCTGCCGAGGGCAGGCGCGACCTGTTTGGCCACGCCGCTGTCCAGGTCCAGCATCCAGATCTGCGACTCGTTGGCCGACAGATAGCGGGTCAGCGACACCACTCGCTCGTCGGGCGAGGGCCGGCTCGCGGCCCAGCCGCCACCGTCCAGCTCGGCCAGCTTGCGGCGGCCTTCCGGCTTGGCCGGATCCATCAGCCAGAGCGTCGTCGTGATCTTGGCGCGCGTGCCGCCCTGCGCCGTGCGGTCGATGGGCACGGACGAGTAGATCAGCTGCCCGCTCTTGCGCAGCCAGGTGTTGATGGAGTGGCGCTCGTCGGGGCTGGTCAGCAGCACGGGCCGGGCGCCGGCTTGCCCGAGTGGCAGGCGATAGATCTGCGCCACCTCGTTGCCACCGGCGGCGCGCTCGAAGACGATGTACTGGCCGGTGCGCGGTTCATAGGTCGCGCGGGCCACGGGATCGGTGCCATCGGTCAGCTGCTCGCCCTCGGTCAGCGGCGTCGTGACGCGGAAGATCTGGGCCGTATTGGCGCCGGCCTTGCGGTGGCTGACCAGCATTTCGCGCTGGGTTGGATGCCAGTCGGAGAAAGCGTGGCCGCGGAAGTCGTTGTAGCGGCCGATGGCATCCGCCAGGCTCTGCGGCACGGGCGGGATGCCCTGGACCACAAGATTGGCATTGGGTACGACAACGGCCGTCGGAGCCGGCGGCGCGGTGGGAGAAGCGCAGGCAGCCAGCAAGGCGATGCCTATGGCGCAGAGGGAAAGACGCAAACGAATCATGGGGAGCCTCAAAGAAAAATGGGCGCTTGAAGCGCCCATTCTCATGCTGGTTCGGCTCGGGTCTAACCCGCTATGCCATTGGTCATGCCGTCTGCTGGATGCCGGCGATCAGCCAGCCCTGGTCGGCCTGCACCAGGTGCCAGACTTCGTCGAAGTCATTGGCAGCCTGGTCGCTGGCTTCGCGCACCAGGCCCCAGAAGCGCACCGAGACCACTTGCTGGCCGTTCTCGGTGGCGACGTCCACCACGCTGGCGTCGAGTTGCAGCACCTCGGTGCGCTGGGTCTGACTGCCGCGCTCCAGCAGGTCGCTCTGGATGCTGGCGTACATCTGCGGCGTCGTGAAACGGCGCAGATCGGCCTGGTCGCCAGCGTCGTTGGCGGCCTGCAGGCGGATGAAGACCTGCTTGGCGATCTTCTCGAAGCCTGCGGCGTCGAAGTCGGCCGGCACAGCTGCAGCCATCGGGCTCGCGGCTGCTGCGGCGGTTGCACCACCGGCGGCGGGCACGGGCTGTGGATTCCACGCCGGCTGGGCGGCCTGGAAGTTGGCGCCGTTCGCACCTGCACCTGCACCTGCACCTGCCAGTTGCGGCTTGGACCCGGCAAAGCGGCGCATCAGGAAACGGATCGCGAAAACCGCCACAAGACCGAACAGCACCATGGTCATGATGTTGGCCAGTTCGGCGCCGAAGCCGAGGTGGCTGGCCAGCGCCGCCAGGCCCAGACCCGCGGCCAGGCCGGCGATGGGTCCCATCCAGGAGCGCTTGGGCGCCGCGGCAGCGGCGGCCGGGGTGGCCGCAGCCTGCTTGGCGGGAGCGGCCTGTTGCGGCGACTGCGCAGGTGGCGTCTGCGGCGTCGTCTGGGTAGGCACGCTGCGTTTCATGCCGCCGCCGCCCAGGCGCTTGGCCTCGGCGTCGTGGGCAGGCAGTGCGAAGGCCAGCAGGGCGGCCAGGGTCACAGCGAGGATGCGGGTCACGGGGCGTCTCCAGAAAGGGTGAAACAGGTCAGAGCTTGGGCTCGTGGGGCGTATTTTCAAGCCTCGCGGATGTCCGCGACGATGTTTTGGCCGAAATCGGGTTTTACCAGGTAACGCAGCACGGCCGCTGCGGTGGCTTCGGCGGTCTGCAACTGGCCGCCCTGCTTGAGGCCCTGGAAGCGCGCCTGCTCGGGGAAGCGGGCCGGGTCGGCGCTGCGCAGCCGGGTTTGCATGTCGGTGTCGATGACGCCGGGCGCCAGCGACACCACGCCGACAGCCGGCTCCTCCAGCGCCAAGGCGCGGCTCAAGTGGTCCAGCCCGGCCTTGACGGCGCAATAGGCGGCGCTGCCAGCCATCGCACGCCGGCCCAGTCCGGAGGAGATGTTGAGGATGCGGCGCTGCGGCACCGAGGTCGTTTCAGCCAGGAACACGCGGCTCAGCAGCGTGGGCGCCTCCAGCCCGACCCGCAGCGCCGCAGACAGGTCTGCCAGGTCGGTGGCCGCCAGCGGGCCCGGCGCGCTCAGCAGCGCGGCGTTATTGATCAGCGTGGCGCTCGCCCAGCCGTTGTTGGCGCGCAGCCAGGCCTGCAGGCGCTCGGCGGCGCGCAGAGGCTCGGCAAGATCCAGCGCCCATTGCTCGGCTTTCAACGCCGGGTTGCTGCGGCGCGCGATCCCGATGACCGTGTGTTCGGGCTGGATCAGCTGTTCGACAAGGGCAGCGCCGAGGCCGCGGGAGCTGCCGGTCACGATATAGAGGTGCATGGTCTAGCTAGAACTCCGGTGGGCAGAGGAAGTGCATGTCGCCGATGTGCAGCTCGCTGGCGTGCAATAGCAGGCGTGGGCTGGCCGCAGCGATGTCGGCGCCAGCGTATAGCGTGTCGCCCAGGATGGCATGGCCGAGATGGGCGAGGTGGACGCGCAGCTGGTGGGTGCGGCCCGAAAGCGGCTCCAGCGCGACGCGCGTGTGAGCGCCTTCACGGGCCAGCACACGCCAGCGCGTCTGCGAGGCTTTGCCGTGTTCATGGTCGACCTGCTGGCGCGGGCGGTTCGGCCAGTCCGCCCCCAGCGGCATGTCGATGAGGCCTTCGCCTCCAAGTCGGCCGGCGACGACGGCTACATAGAGCTTGCCGACCCGGCGCTCCGCGAACTCGGCGCTGAACACGCGCTGGGCCTGCGCGCCGCGGGCGAACAGCAGCAGGCCGGAGGTGGCTTGGTCGAGGCGATGCACGACGAGCGCGTCCGGGTGGACGGCCTGCACGCGCGCGCTGGCGCAATCGGGTTCACTGCGGCCCGGCACGCTGAGGAGGCCGGCCGGCTTGTCGATGACGACCAGGCGGTCGTCGGCATGCAATATCCGCATCAGCGCGACGACACGACGATGCCCGCGACGATCAGCGCGAAGGCCAGGCCGTGGTACCAGGCCGGCGCAATGCCCAGCAAGGCGGCCGAGATGATGGCGGCGAACACGGGTGTCAGGTTGACGAAGAACCCCGCCAGCGCCGGGCCGGCTTGCGCCACGCCCATGCCCCAGCAGCGGTAGGCGATCAATGAGGGGCCGATGGCGACATAAACCAGGGCCGCGACCAGGATCGGGCTCCAGCGGATGTCGGCGGGTGCGATGACCTGCTCGGCCCCCGCGGCAACGCCCGAGAAGACGACGCCGAACATCAGCTGGGCCATCAGCGCCTCGGCCCAGTTCCAATCGGGCCTCTCGCCGGGCCGCAGGCCTTTGGCAGGCCGGGCGAGCATCCATGAGTAGACCGCCCAGGTGAAGATCGCCAGCAGCATCAGCAGGTCGCCGGGCACGAAGCGCACCGCCAGTAGCGCCGCCGGCTCGCCGCGGGCGATGACGACGGCCACGCCCAGCAGCGACAGCCCCGCGCCGACGAGCTGGCGGCGCGCTGGCTTGACGCCGTAGAAGAGGGCGCCGACGCCCAGCATCCACACCGGCATGCTGGCGGTGATGAGGGTCACGTTCAGCGGCGACGAGGTGTGCAGGGCCAGGTATTGCAGCGCGTTATAGCAACCCATGCCCAGGAAACCCAGCCAAGCCAGGCCGCGCCAGCGCACCAGGGCCTCACGCGGGTTGGCCAGCAGGCGAGTGGCCCAGGGCGCCAGCAGCACGAAGGCGAGCAGCCAGCGCAGCGCGTTGAGCATCATGGGCGGAATGTCGTCCCGCACCAGACGGCCGACGACGGCATTGCCGGCCCAGAGCAGAGGCGGCAGGGTCAGCAGCAGGGCAAGTCGTGGGGTCAGCTTCATCGCCGGCGACGAGGTGGGCAAAGGGCTGGCACGATAGCCGACCTCGGAACAGGAGACCCCGCATGAATGAAAAGGCCGTCGTGATCGAAGCCCCGGGTGAGCCAGAACGGCTCGAGCTGGTGGACGTGGAGGTCGGTGCGCCAGGCCCCGGCGAGATCCGCATTCGTCACCACGCCTGCGGCCTCAACTACATCGACGTCTATCACCGCAACGGCAGCTATGCCCTGCCGCTGCCCGCGCGCCTGGGCATGGAGGGGGCTGGCGTGGTCGAAGCGGTGGGCGAGGGCGTTACCCACCTGGAGGCGGGCGACCGCGCCGCCTATGCCAGCCAGCCGCCCGGCGCCTACGCGACAGCGCGCGTCATGCCGGCCAAGTGCGTGCTGAAGCTTCCCGAAGCCATCGACTTCGAGACGGGGGCGGCCATGATGCTCAAAGGCCTGACGGTCCAGTACCTGCTGCGCAAGACGCTGCCCCAGGGCGGGCTTCAGGCGGGGGACTTCGTGCTCTTCCATGCGGCGGCAGGTGGCGTGGGCCTGATCGCCTGCCAGTGGGCGCGGGCCTTGGGCCTGCAGCTGATCGGCACGGCGGGTAGCGACGAGAAGTGCCAGCTGGCGCTGGAGAACGGCGCGGCGCATGCGATCAATTACCGCAGCGAGGACTTCGCCGCCCGGGTGCGCGACATCACGGGTGGCCGCGGCGTCAAGGTGGTCTACGACTCGGTGGGTGCCGACACCTGGGAGGGCTCGCTGAACAGCCTGGCGCCTTTCGGCCTGCTCGCCAGCTTTGGTGCGGCCTCGGGGCCGGTGCCGCCGGTCAATATCGGCAGCCTGGCGGCCAAGGGCTCGGTCTATGTGACGCGGCCGACGCTCTTCACCCACATTGCCAGCCGCGAGGCTACGCAGGCGATGGGCGACGACCTTTTCGACATGGTGGCCAGCGGCCGGGTCAAGATCCGCATCGACAAGCGCTACGCGTTGGCTGATGTGGCCGAGGCCCATCGCGAACTCGAAGCGCGCCGCCTGACCGGCAGCGCCGTGCTGCTGCCCTGATTCGGCTCAGATGACTCGCCGAACGGCAATCTCGAAACTGAAGCAGGAACCCAGCCCCGGTGCGCTTTCCACGCCGATGGTGCCGCCCATCAGCGTGACCAGGCGCTGCACGATGGTCAGGCCCAGGCCGGTGCCACCGTAGCGCCGCGTGATGCTGCCGTCGGCCTGGATGAAGGGGTCGAAGATCTGGCCGATCTGGTCGCGTGTCATGCCGATGCCGGTGTCGGTCACCGCCACACGCAGGCGCAGGCGCTCGGGCGGATCGCCTTCGAGCACGTCAGCCAGCGCAATCTCGATGCGCACCTCGCCATGCTCAGTGAACTTGAGCGCGTTGCCGATCAGGTTGATCAGCACCTGGCGCAGCCGCAGGGCGTCGCCGATCAGCCAGGACGGCACGCCCGGCTGTACGCGCGCGTGCAGCTCGATGCCCTTGTCGTGGGCCTGCAGCAGCAGCGGTTGAAGTGACTCGCCAAGGCAATCGTGCAGGCTGAAGGGCGTTTCCTCGATGACGATGCGGCCGGCCTCGATCTTGGCCACGTCCAGCAGGTCGTTGATGATGGTCATCAGCCCCTTGGCCGACTGGTGGGCCATGCTGATGAATCGGCGCTGGCGGTCGTTGAGCTCGGTCTGCAGCACCAGTTCGGTCAGCCCCAGCACGCCGTTCATGGGCGTGCGGATCTCATGGCTCATGTTGGCCAAGAATGAGCTTTTGGCCTGGCTGGCCGTCTCGGCGGCCTCGCGCGCGGCGACCAGCGCGGCTTGGCCGGCCTTCAGCTCGGCGATGTCGCGCGCGTTGAAGAGCATGACGGTGTCGCCGGTGACGGGGTCGCGCATCGGCCGCGCGTCGAGCGCGTGCCAGCAGCGGCCGGCCAGGGTCTGCAGCTCGACGTCCTGGCGGCAGGTCTCGCCACGCAGCACGCGGCCTAGGATGCCATCGGCATCTGCCGCATGGGCGAAAAGGCGGGTGAACTCGGTCTGGTCCCGCGGTGGCGGCGTGTCGCCGAAGGTCAGCGCTGCGGCGGGGTTGCGCATCAGCAGCTCGCCACGGCTCGGGCCCATCAAGCCGAACACGGCGATGCGCGCCGAGGTGTGCTGCAGGGCCTCGACGCCACGCAGCATCGACAGATCGGCGCCGCCGCCCAGCGAGTCGGCCGCGAACAGCATGACCTGGCGGCGGTCCGGCGTGCGCATGCCGCGCGAGACCAGCATCACGGTCGTCGGCTCGCCCTTGGGATAGAGCGTCCACTGCTCGCGGACGATCTTGCCCTGGGCGTGGTCGGCCGCCGTGACGGCCAGGCGTTCGCGCACCGCGTTGCCATGCTCGGAAAAGTCGCGCGACAGGAACTCCTCGGCGCTGTCGGCATGCCAAAAGCGCAGGGCCGCGGCATTGGCCCAGAGGTTGCGCTGGTGTTCGGGGTCGAAGACCCACAAGGGCACATCGAGCCAGTCGTAGTGGCTCAGGCTGGCGAAATCGAGGAGCATCGGCGGCGGCTGAAAGAGCGCCGCATTGTCTGCGAGCGCCTCGGTGGCCGCGCCGCCGCGGCAGTGCGAAAAGACCGATACCGGCGACTGAGAGCGCCCGGTCGGCGTCCAGCGCACGCTGGCGTCTTCCCTGTCCGTCAACTGCGCCGCACGCGGCGCAGTTCGTCGACGATCAGCAGCGCGGCGCCCACGCTGATGGCGGCGTCGGCAATGTTGAAGGCCGGGAAGTACCAGCCGCCGGCATGGACCTGGATGAAGTCGACGACATAGCCATGCACCGCGCGGTCAATGACGTTGCCGAGGGCGCCGCCGAGGATGAGCGTCAGCGCCCAGGCGAAGAGCTTCTGCTGGCCGTGGCGGCGCAGCATCCAGATGATGAAGCCGGCCGCGACGATGCCCAGCACCAGGAAGAACCAGCGTTGCCAGCCGGATGCGCCGTGCAGGAAGCTGAAGGCCGCGCCGTAGTTGTGCGCCCGCACGAGGTTGAAGAAGCCGGTGACCGGGCGTGTGTCGCCGAGCTGGAAGGCACCGATGACCAGGATCTTGGTGAACTGATCGGCCAGGATGATGAGGGCGGCGATCAGCAGCCATTGGGTCAGGCCGGTAGCGGCGGTGGAGCGGGAAGCCATGGACAGCAGTCGAATGCGAGGGGCGCCAATGTAACCCGGCGCCCGCTGCGACTGGCCAGCAGGCTGCGCGGGCTTGTGGTGGCCGGCAAAGCGGCGTAGAAGCGAAATTCTCCCGTCATCGCTGGAGGACAGACATGCGCAAACGCATCTATTGGCTGCTGCCCAACCTGGGCAGCGCCCGGCGCACGATGGACGAGCTGCTGCTCGCCCGCATCACCGAGCACCACATCCACTTCGTCGCGACCGAGGGCGCGTCCATGGAGGGCCTGCATGCGGCCAATGTGGTGCAGACCTCGGACCTCGTCGAGGCGGCGCAATCGGGCGCGCTGATCGGCTCGGGGCTTGGCGCGGCAGGCGGCGTGGCGGCGGCGTTGGCCATCAGCGCGGCGTCGCCGGCCGCCGTGGTCATCGGTCTGGCGGCGGCCGGCGCCGTGCTGGGGACGTGGTCGTCCAGCATGATTGGCAGCTCGACACCCAGTCGGCGCCTGAGGCGCTTCGAGCAGGCGGTGGCCGACGGCCAGTACCTGCTCATCGTCGACGTGCCGCGCACGCGGGTCAACGAGATCGAGCAGTTGCTGGCCCGCACCCACCCCGAAGCGCACTTCGAGGGGGTGGAGCCGAACGTGCCGGCCTTCCCGTAAGAGTCAGGCGACGGTGCGCGTCTCGCCCGCGCCGTGCAGGTTGCTGTCGCAGCGCCCGCACAGCGTCGGGTGGTCGGCAATGCTGCCGACGTCGGCGCGGTAGTGCCAGCAGCGCTCGCACTTGGCATGCGTGCTGGGCGTGACGACCACGCCCAACTCGCCCGCCGACGCCAGGCGCACCGCCGACGTAATGAAGACGAAGCGCAGGTCGTCGCCAAGGCTGGCCAGCAGCATCTGGTCCTGCTCGTTCACTTTCAGCACCAGCTCGGCCTGCAGCGAGGCACCGACAGCGCCCGTTGTGCGTACCGCCTCGACGGCCTTGTTGACCTCGTCGCGGATCTCGTGGACACGGTTCCACTTGGCGAGCAGCGAGGCCTCTGTCTTGCCGAACTCCCAATAGGTCTCGGTAAAGATGCTCTCGCCCTTGCCGAACAGAGCCCAAGCCTCCTCGGCCGTGAAGCTGAGGAAGGGCGCCATCCAGCGCAGCATGGCATGCGTGATCTGCCATAGCGCCGTCTGTGCCGAGCGGCGCGCCAGGGACTTGGGTGCCGTGGTGTAGAGGCGGTCCTTGAGCACGTCAAGGTAGAAGGCGCCCAGGTCTTCGGAGCAGTAGACCTGCAGCTTGGCGACCACCGGGTGGAACTCGTAGCGCTCGAAGTGGGCCAGGATGTCGGCCTGCAGCTCGGCCGCGCGGGCGAGCGCGTAGCGGTCGATTTCCAGCAGTTGCTCGGTCGGCACGGCGTCGGTCGCCGGATCGAAGTCGCTGACATTGGCGAGCAGGAAGCGCAGCGTGTTGCGCACGCGGCGGTAGCTGTCGACGACGCGGGCCAGGATCTTGTCGTCCAGGCCGAGGTCACCGGAATAGTCCGTCGCGGCCGTCCACAGGCGCAGGATCTCGGCGCCGTACTTGTCCGACACCGCCTGCGGTGCCACGACGTTGCCCACCGACTTGCTCATCTTGCGACCCTGACCGTCGACGACGAATCCGTGGGTCAGCAGGCCCCTGTACGGCGCGCGGCCATAAAGAGCGCAGGCGATCAGCAGCGAGGAGTGGAACCAGCCGCGGTGCTGGTCGTGGCCTTCGAGGTAGAGATCGGCCTCGGGGCCGCTGTCGTGGCCGGCACCTTGGTGGCTGCCCTTGAGGACATGCTCGAAGGTGGAGCCAGAGTCGAACCAGACATCGAGGATGTCGTTGCCCTTGGTGTATTGGGCGGCCTCGTCACCCAGCCACTCGGCGGCGTCGAGCTTTGACCAGGCTTCGACGCCGCTGGCCTCCACCAGTTGCGCGGCGCGCTCGATGAAGTCCAGCGTGTTGGGATGCGCCTCGCCAGTGTCCTTGTGCAGGAAGATGGGCAGCGGCACGCCCCAGCTGCGCTGGCGCGAGATGCACCAGTCGGGTCGGCCGGCGATCATGTCGTGCAGGCGAGCGCGGCCGTTCTCGGGGTAGAAGCTGGTCGCCTCAATGGCCGCCAGCGCGGTCTTGCGCAGGCTGTCGGGCGCTTTCTCGGTCGTGAACAGGCCGTCGCCTTCGTCCATGCGCACGAACCACTGCGCCGCCGCACGGTAGATGACCGGCGACTTGTGGCGCCAGCAGTGCGGGTAGCTGTGGGTCAACTTGCTTTGCGCCATCAGGCGGCCGGCGTCCTGCAGCGCCTGGGCGATGACGGAGTTGGCTTTCCAGATGTGCTGGCCGCCGAACCGCGGCAGGTCGGCCGCGTAGGCGCCGTTGCCCTGCACCGGGTTGAGGATGTCGTCGAAGGCCAGGCCGTGGGCGACGCAGCTCTGGAAATCGTCCAGGCCATAGGCGGGCGCGGAGTGGACGACGCCGGTGCCGTCCTCGGCGGTGGCGTAGTCGGCCAGGTAGACCGGGCTTTCGCGGTCATAACCGGGGTCGACATGGGCCAGCGGGTGCTTGAACTTCAGCAGCTCCAGCGCACGGCCCGGTACGGTCGCGACGGCGCTGCCTTCGAGCTGCCAGCGCGCCAGGCACTTCTCGACCAGCGCCTCGGCGACGACGAAATAGCCCTTGGGCGTGTCGACCAGCGCGTAGGGCAGCTCCGGGTTGAGGTTCAGCGCCTGGTTGGCGGGGATGGTCCAGGGCGTCGTCGTCCAGATGACGGTGAAAGCCTCTTTGGTCAAAGGCGCAACGCCGAATGCTGCGGCGAGCTTGTCCGGCTCGGCACTCAGGAAGGCGACGTCGACGGCCGGGCTCTGCTTGTCTGCATATTCGATCTCGAACTCGGCCAGCGACGAGCCGCAGTCGAAGCACCAATAGACGGGCTTGAGGCCGCGGTAGACGAAGCCGCGCTCGAACATCCGCTTGAGCACGCGGATCTCGCCGGCTTCGTTGGCAAAGTCCATCGTCTTGTAAGGGCGGTCCCATTCGCCCAGCACGCCCAGGCGCTTGAAGTCCTGGCGCTGGCCGTCGATCTGCTCGGTGGCGTAGGCGCGGCTTTTGGCCTGCACCTCGTCGCGCGGCAGGCCGCGACCGAAGGTCTTCTCGATCTGGTTCTCGATGGGCAGGCCGTGGCAGTCCCAGCCGGGGATGTAGGCCGCGTCGAAGCCCGCCAGCTGGCGCGCCTTGACGATCATGTCCTTGAGGATCTTGTTGGCCGCGTGGCCGATGTGGATCTGGCCGTTGGCATAGGGCGGGCCGTCGTGCAGCACGAACTTCGGCTTGCCGCAGCGTGCGTCGCGCAGGCGCTTGTACAAACCCTCCTCCTGCCAGACCTTGACCCAGCCCGGCTCGCGCTTGGGCAGGTCGCCGCGCATCGGGAAGGGCGTGTCGGGCAGGTTGAGCGTGGAGCGGTAGTCCGGGGTGGTCATGGCATGCGGCCAGGCAGCGAGCCTGGCGGTCGAAAAGCGGAAGAGGGCGGACGGGAGCGGCGGGGAGCCGCTTCAAATTCGGTCGCGCGTGGTCTGGCGGCTGACCTGGGCGTGCGAAGCGGCGTGGCTGGCCAGCAAGGCGCGCGCCGCTGCGGTGTCGGCCGCGATGGCAGCCGTGAGCGCTTCCAGCCCGTCGTACTTGGCTTCGTCGCGAAGTTTGTGCAGCAGTTCCACGCGGGCGAGTTTACCGTAGCCCCCCTCCGGGGCCAGGGGCCATTCGAGGCAGTGGACCTCGAGCAGCACGCGTCCCGCGTCTTCGACGGTGGGGCGCCGGCCGAGGCTGGCGACGCCCGGCAGTGGTGCGGGCGTGAGGCCGTGCACCAGCACCGCGAAGATGCCCCTGGCGGCCGGCTTTTCGTGGTCGAAGCGCAGGTTCAATGTCCGGAAGCCGTCGGCCGCGCCGGGCGAGCTTTCGCCCAGCTGTCGGCCGAGCTTGCGGCCGTGCGTGACATGACCCGAAACGGCGTAGGGCCGGCCGAGCAGCGCCGCCGCGGCGGCCATGTCGCCGGCTGCCAGCGCCTCTCGCACGGCCGAGCTGCTGACGCGCAGGCCATGCACCTCGTAACTCATCATGCGGGCGACGTCGAAGCCACGCGTCTGGCCGGCGGCGTCCAGCGTCGCGTAGTCGCCCTGGCGCTTGGCACCAAAGCGGAAGTCGTCGCCGACCAGCACATACCGAGCGCCCAGGCCTTCCACCAGCACCTGACGGATGAAGTCCTGCGCCGGCAGGGAGGCCAGGGCCTCGTCGAAGCGCTGGATGACGACCTGGTCGACGCCACAGCGCTCCAGCTCGACGAGCTTGTCGCGCAGGTTGGCGATGCGAGCCGGGGCGAGTTCCGGCTTACCGGCCTTGGCGGCGAAGAAGTCGCGCGGATGAGGCTCGAAGGTCATCACACAGGTCGGCAGGCCGCGGTGGCGGGCCTCGGACTGCAGCAGGGCCAGCATGGCCTGGTGACCACGGTGCACGCCGTCGAAATTGCCGATGGTCAGCGCGCAGGCCGGCGCGATGCCGCGGTGTTGGAAGCCTCTGAAAACTCGCATGCCGAATTATCGCGGCGCCCTTTCAGCTCGGCTGCAAGGTCTCGCGCACCCGGGCGACAAGGTCTTCCAGCATCCTCTCCTTGTGCAGCACGGCGCGCGCGCCGTGTGCCGCAGCCTGCCGCGCCAACGTTTCGCTGACATAGCCTGAGCTGATCAGCACCGGCAGCGCCGGATGGCGGCGGCGCACCGTGCGGGTCAAGGCCAGGCCATCGCCATCGGGCATGTTGAAGTCGGTCACCAACAGCGCGGCCTCATCCGCCACCTCCGCCAGCAGGGCCAGCGCTTCCTGCGCGCTGCCGCACAGGCCGACGCGGTAGCCGGCGCGTTCCAGCAAGGCCCGCACGGTCAGGCGCATCACATCGTCATCGTCGACATAGATGATCAGAGCCTGCTCCGGCGCTGAGAGGTCGGCAGGCAGGCCGGCCCAATCGGAGCTCCCGGCCTCGTGCGGCTCGGCTTCCAGGCAAGGCAGGTCGATGCGGAAGCTGGTACCGCGCCCCGGCTGGCTGTCCACATGGATGGCGCCGCGGTGGGCGAGCACGATGCCATGCACCACCGACAGCCCGAGGCCGCTGCCCTGGCCGGGCGCCTTGGTTGTGAAGAAGGGCTCGAAGACGCGCGCACGCGTCGCGGCGTCCATGCCGCTGCCGTTGTCGCGCACGGTCAGTCGCGCGTAGTCGCCGTCCGGCAGGCCTTGCCCGGGCGCGATCAGGTGCAGGCGCTGCAGTTCCACCTCCACACGGCCGCCAGCGGGTGGCAGTGCCTGCAACGCATTGGTACAAAGGTTCATCAGCAGTTGCTGCATCTGCGCGGCATCGGCCTTGACCCACAGCGCCGGTTCGCGGTGGCTGAGCAGTTGCTGGACACCGGGCTGGCGGTTTGCCTGCAGCAGGTCCAGCGCGTGCCGTGCCTCGGCCACCAGGTCGACCGCCTGCAGCTCCAGCACCTGCTGGCGGCTGAACGACAGGATCTGCTGCACCATGCCGCGCGCCCGCCGCCCGCAGCGGGCGATCAGCTCCAGCTGGACCAGTGCGGGGTGGGCCGGCGGCAGCATCTCGCGCGCCAGGTTGACGTTGGCCAGCACGGCGCCGAGCACATGGTTGAAGTCGTGGGCTATGCCGCCGGCCATGGTGCCCAGCGCTTCCATCTTCTGCGCCTCGCGCAGCCGCGCTTCCAGTTCCTGGCGCTGGGCCTCGGCCGCCACGCGATCACTGAGGTCCACGTCGACGCAGTACAGCAGCGCCTCGCCCGACAGGCTGCGCTGCATGGTGTGGCTGGAGAAAACCGGGACCGGTGAGCCGTCTTTGTGCCGCAGTACCAGTTCCTCCGCCGGCACCGACACCACGCCGGAGGCCAGCCACTGCTTGGTGCCCTCGATGACCAGCTCCCGCATCTGCGGCGGGATGATGAGGTCCTCCAGTTGCCGGCCGAGCGCCTCTTCGCGGCTGTATCCGTAAAGCCGCTCGCTGGCGCCATTCCAGAAGATGACGCGGCGCTGGCTGTCATAACCCTGTACGGAGACTTGCTGCAAGCCCTCGACCAGGGCCTGGAAACGGGTCTCTGTCTCGGCCACGGCCTGCTCTGCGCGTTTGGACGCGGTGACGTCGTGGCACACACCGTTGACCCTTACCGCCTCGCCCTTGGCATCGCGCACCGCCTCGGCGCGAATGCGCAGCCACCGCGGCGTGCCGTCTGGCCGCTTCATCCGGAAGTTGCGATCGACGGGCCCGCGCGATGACAGACAGGCCGCCAGCGCCTGGCGCAGGCTTTGCTGGTCACCGGGCTCGGCGCTGCTCAACGCGGCTTCCCAGCTGATCACGCCGCCGACCTGCTGGCCGAACGCGGAGGCCGCCTGATCCGACAGCGTGAGGCGCAAGTCGCGCAGGTCAAGCGTCCATGTGCCCAGCGCAAGCATGTCCGTGCCCAGCCGCAGCAGGTGCGATGGGTCTTCCGCTTTGAGCGGGCTGCCCTCAGCGGGCGCGGTGTGGACGTCCATTTGGATCTCCCCTGACCCAAAGACTAGCCCATGCCGGCCGCCGCTGCAGCCGCCGGGGGCGGATTCCCCCTATGAATCGCTGAATCCTGCCGCGCTTCAGCCCGACGCGATTTCGCCCGGTTCCACCCAGCGCCATTGCCCCGGCGCCAGGTCGGTTGGCAGGCTCAGCGCACCAAACCGGGACCGGTGCAGGGCCTCGACACGGTTGCCCACCGCCGCGACCATGCGCTTGACTTGGTGGTATTTGCCTTCAATCAGCGTGAGGCGCAGCAAGGTCTCGTTGGCGATCTCGGCGCCTTCCGCGCGGGTGGTTTCCGGCGGTCGCTGGAACTTGCCCGGCGGCTTGCCTTCGGGTTCGCGCAGCTCGACGCCGGCCAGCAACTGCTCGACCATGGTGGCCGTCAATGGATGCTTGCAGTGCGCCTCGTAGACCTTGGGCACATGGTGCTTGGGCGAGGTCAGCTTGTGAATCAGCGCGCCGTCGTCGGTCAGCAGCAGCAGGCCGGTGGTGTCTTCGTCCAGGCGGCCGATGGGCTGCACGCCCCGCTCGCGCAGCGGCGCGGGCAGCAGGCTCATGACGCTGGGATGGTGCTTGGGCTTTTGCGAGCACTCGTAGCCGGCGGGCTTGTTCAGCAGGATCAGCGCCTTGTCGACACAGGGCCACTCGTGGCCGTGGATGATGAAGCGCAGGCCCTCGGTCTCGAACTCGGTGTCCGGCTCTTCGACCACTTCGCCGTCGACGCTGACTTCGCCATTCCACACCAGGCCCGCACACAGGCGACGGGTGCCGAAGCCCTGGCTGAAAAGGATCTGGGAAAGTTTCTGTTTCAAGGTTTTGCCTGGGACTTCAACGGCTTGACGTCGCCACAGTCGGCGCCGAGCCAGCGGCCTTCACCGTTGACCTTGGTCGTCTCGGTCTTGCCCTGGCGCTGCTGCCGAATCGTCACGTCGTTCGTGAAACCCTCGTTACCGCGCAACGTGACGATGGCCTCGCCCTCGGAGGCGGGGTTGGTGCAGACGAACTGGGTCTGGATGACGTTGCCGCTGCGTTTGCTGTCCTGGCTGCAGTTGCCCTGTTGCATGAGCGGCGCCAGATTGCGTGCGGCCTGTTCCTGGGTGATGCAGGCCTTGACCGTGATGACGCCACCGCTCATGTTCACGCTGACGCCCCGCTGGGCCATCATCTGCTCGACCATCTTGCGCTGGTCGGGCGACATGCCTTCCATGGCCTTTTGAGCCTGTGCCATTTGGGCCGCCATCTCGGTCTGATGGGCAGCGCCGAGCTGCGGCGTCTGTTTGAACTCCCACAACCCGGGCTTCAGGCCCTGGGCGTGGGCCATCGTCGGACTGGCGGCAGCCAGGCCGGCCATCAGCAAGAGAGCAGTTGACTTCATCGGGTGACCTCCGCGAGGGGTGTGAGGGCAGCGCCGCTGGCGCTGCCTAAGCAAACACCCCCGCAGTGTCCTGCATCCCGCTGCTCACCTCGCCGAGGTGATGCAGGGTGTCGCCCCACTGCATCTCCATGACGGTCAGGCGCTTGAAGTAGTGGCTGCCCGCATATTCATCGGTGACGCCGATGCCGCCGTGCAGCTGCGTGCATTGCTGGCCGACAAAGCGCATGGCGTGGCCGAGCTGGACTTTGGACTGGGAGAGGGCTCGACGGCGCACGGCCGGCACATCGCCCAGGCGCAGGGTTGCGTAATAGCTCATCGAGCGGGCCAGCTCGAGCTGCATCTTCACATCTGCCGCGCGATGACGCAGGGCCTGGAAGCTGCTGATGGCGACGCCGAACTGCTTGCGCGTGTTCATGTATTCGACGGTCAGCGCCAGGTATTTCTCCATGACGCCGACAGCCTCGGCCGCTTGCGCGGCGATGCCGATATCCGCTGCCAGCTCCAGCAGTGCCAGGCCCTGCTCCGGACCGGCGATCAGCTTGCCGGGCGTGTCGTTGAAGTGGACCTCGGCGGCGCGCGAACCGTCATAGATCGAATAGGACCGTGTCTGCACGCCGGCGGAGGAGCGCTCGACGAGGTAGAGGGCGACACCCTGCGGCGCGTCGTCCGCGCCGGCGACACGGGCCGGCACGATGAACGCGTCCGCCATGTCGCCTGCGGGCACCAGGCTCTTCACGCCGGTCAGCCTGCCGTCGACGGCCCGGGTCGCGACCTGGTTGAGGCGGTAGCGCGACCGGGCTTCCTGGTGGGCCAGCACGACCAAGGCTTCGCCACCGGCAATCCGCGGCAGCCAGGCTGCCTGCAGTTCGTCCGGCGCATGGCCGAGCACGGCCGGCGCGATCAGCGCGCCTTGGGCGACCGGCTCCATGACGAGGCCGCGACCAAGTTCTTCCATGACCACCATCGCCTCGACGGCGCCAAACCCCAATCCGCCATGAGCCTCGGGCACGGCCAGCGCGGTCAGGCCCAGGCCGGCCAAACCCGCCCAGACGCTTGGGTCGAAACCGCCGGCGCGCTCGATGCGTGTGCGGCGCTCGAAGCTGTAGTCCTTGTCGACGAAACGGCGCACGGCATCGCGCAAGGCTTCCTGGTCTTCGCTGAAATCGAAATCCATGTTTTGTCTCCTCAATCAGCCGAGCACGGTCTGCGCAACGATGTTGCGCTGGACTTCGTTGGACCCGCCGTAGATCGTCGTCTTGCGGACGTTCAGGTAGTTGCCGGTCAGCGGGATGGCATGGTCCGCACCGCCGATCCAGGCGCCGCCCAGCCACTGGTCGCCCTGCCAGCCCGCCTCCATGGCGTCGAGGATGTGGGGCAGGGCCAGCGGACCGCCGGCCAGCATCATCAACTCGGTGTAGCGCTGCTGAAGTTCGCTGCCGCGAATCTTGAGCAGGCCGGCGACGTCGAGCGGCTGCTTGCCGGTGCGCTCGCCCGACAGGACGCGCAACACCATCATCTCCAGCGCCACGACATCCACCTCGCAGAGCGCGATCTGGTCGCGAAAGCGCGCGTCGTCCATCAGGCCCTCGGCCCTGGCGATGCGCTTGAGCCGCTCCAGCTCGCGCTTGGCCCGGTTCACGTCGGCGATGTTGGTGCGCTCGTGGGAGAGCAGGTGCTTGGCATAGGTCCAGCCCTTGTTCTCCTCGCCGATCAGGTTCTCGGCCGGCACCTCGACGTTGTCGAACCAGACTTCGTTCACCTCGTGCTCGCCGTCGAGCATGATGATGGGCTTGACACTGACGCCGGGCGTCTTCATGTCGATCAGCAGGAAGCTGATGCCGGTCTGCGGCTTACCCTCGGTCGACGTGCGCACCAGGCAGAAGATCCAGTCGCCGTACTGGCCCAGCGTGGTCCATGTCTTCTGACCATTGACGATGTACTTGTCGCCTTGCCGTTCGGCGCGGCACTTCAGCGAGGCCAGGTCCGACCCGGAGCCGGGTTCGCTATAGCCCTGGCTCCACCAGACTTCGCCGCTCATGATGCCGGGCAGGAAGCGTTGCTGCTGCTCGGGCGTACCGAAGGCCATGATGACGGGCGCCACCATGACGGGCCCGAACGGCACGATGCGCGGCGCGCAGGCGAGGGCGCATTCCTCTTCAAACAGGTGGCGCTGCACGGCGTTCCAGCCTGGTCCGCCGAACTGCTTGGGCCAGGCCCAGCCATGCCAGCCCTTGGCACCGAGGATCCTGGCCCAGCGCTGCAGGTCGTCCTTGTTCAGGCGCAGCGCATGGCGCACCTTGTGCGCGATGTCGGCCGGTAGATTGGCGCGCACCCAGTCGCGTACCTCGGTACGGAACGCCAGCTCCGCCTCGGTGAAGTTGAGGTCCATGTCTCGCCTGTTGTGATGGGAATGGCGGGCTTTTTAGCACGGTCGTTCGCAGCCTGGCTGTCCGGCCTGGGACAGAACCCCGCGTCCATCCGCAAAAGAAAAAAGGCACTCCGAAGAGTGCCTTTCCTAATCAGGTGACTCGGATCAGGCTGCGAGCTTTGCCTTGCGGCGACGCAGGCCGGCCACGCCCAGCAGCGCGACGCCGGTCAGGGCCAGCGTCGCCGGCTCGGGCAGGCGCGTGCCACCGCAATCGGCGCCAGCCACGTTGGCGCAGGTCTTGCCGGTCACGCCGAACAGCTTGAAGTAGTCATTGCCGTTATCCAGCGTCGCGGCATCCCGCGTCTGCGAAGCCGTGCTGGTGAACGCCGAGTTGTAGGCGCTGATCAGCCACCAGCTTGAACCCTTGTTGCCACTGCCGGCCACGCCCGACCCATTGGCCTGATTGGTGTTGACGACGTTGTAGATCGGCGTGATGTCTTGCTTCATGTCGCCGTACTCGCCCACCAGCTCCCAGCCGGTCATGTTCTTGGCGGATTGGCCGATCAGCGCGGATGGCGAACCGGTCGGCGTGCCGTTGCCAGTCCAGCGGAATAGCGCGAGATCGACCGAACTGCTGCTGTTGGTCCAGCCCAGGCCGATGCTGCTCAGGATGACGCTTGAGCTGAACTTCAGCAGCACGCCTTCAGTATTGATGTTGTTATCGACGGCATGGTCTGGGCTGCCGCAGTTGTTGCCGTCGTTCGTCGAGCAGACACCCTGGCCCGAGCTGCCCTGGTTGCTCAGCGAGGCTGCCGCCCAGTTGGCAGTGCCGAACGTCGAGTTGGCCGCGTAGACAGCGGCCATCTGAACAGTCGCGGTGCTCGATGCGGCATCCTTGCTGGTGAACGTTGTTGCGCCACTGCCGATGGAAGTCACCGTGGTGTTCTCAAAGGTCCAGTTTGCGGAAGCGGCCCCCGACAGGCTCAACCCAGCAATCACAGAGGCCCATTTCATCAAGCGGGTGTTCTTTGTCATTTTTAATGCCGACATGGGTTAATTCGTTGCGGGGTATTTAGCAAGTTCGGTGCCAGGGCTGTATTTGCTTGCACATCAATCACTTGGCGATTGACCCCCGACGACTTGCTTTAAATTGTAAGAAGGCTCGACATAATTTGGGTGAGCCCTGCCCCCTCACTTAAGTGTCGACTGCAACCTTTTCGCGTCTTCAATGCTTTGTAGGCCTTCGCTCGCTTGCAGTGCAGCCGTCAATTCGGCGCGCGCCTCGGAATGCCGATTGCTTCGCGCCAGTGCGGCGGCGAGGTGATAGCGGATTTCCCCGTTGTTTGGCGCGCGCAGCCGCGCTTCACGAAGCAGCTGCAGGGCCCGGTCGGTGCTACCGCCGGCCACCAGATGCGCCCAACCCGCAGTGTCCAGGACTGTCGCACTGCGACTGTTGAGTGCCAGCGCGCGCTCGGCCATCTGGACGGCGCCCGGATCCTTCAGCGCGATCAGCACGTTGCTTAGATTGTTGAGAACGTCCACGCGGTTGGGCTGCACCTTGAGGATCGCCTCGTAGTGCGTGCGTGCGCTGCCAAAGTCCTTGGCGCGGACATTCAGCTCAGCCAGACCGTTGTGCACGATCAGGTCACCGGGATTGCGCTTGAGCCATGCCGCGCCGGCATCGAGTGCCGCCTTGTTGTTGCCCTGGCTGCTCATTGCGCGCAGCAATTTCATCAGGCTGGGCCCAGTCTTGTCGATATCGTGAGCCTGCTTCAGCGCATCGACTGCAGCGGACCCTTGCCCGCGCGAGGTGGCGATATCGGCGAGCAGGTTGTAGCCAATCGCATTCTTGGGCGCCGCCTGGATGACTTGGCGCGCACGCTTGTCAGCCTTGGCGGGATCCCCTTGCGCCAGTTCCACACTCGTGAGCAGGGCCTGGGCTGGCAGAGATTCCGGGTTGCCGCTGAGGGCTTTCTCAAGGCTATAGGCGGCGCCGCTGAGATCGCCGACCAGGATTTGCTGACGGGCGACCTCCACCAGCTTTGGAGCCTCGAAGGCCGCGCGGCGGGCCGCGCTGGTCAGCGTGGATTTGGCACCGGCCGGGTCGCCGTTGGCTGCCTGCGCCGCCGCATAGGCTTGCAGTGCCTCGACATCCTCGGGCAACTTGGCAAGCAAAGTCTTGGCCGCCTCGACGCCACGTGCGGCTTGGCCTTTGCGCAGATGCCAGGCCACGAGCGCGAAGTTGGCGCGTGTTTGCCGTGGGCCGCTGGCGGCAACCGACTCTTCCAGCCACTTGAGCGCCTCATCGTCCTTGCCCCAAAGCTCCTGCAGCAGCGCCAGCTCGAAAAGCAAGTCGACGTTGCGTGGTTCGGTTTTGAGCAGGTCCTTGAGCCGGCGGTCGGCCTCGGCGAAATTGCCGGTCAGGGTATCGAGGCGAGCCAGCCCAAGCCGCGCCTCGGTCAGCTTGGGGTCGATCCGCAGCGATTTCTCGTAACTGGCGCGGGCACCGGGGTAGTCCTTGGCCTGGGTCTTGGCATAGGCCTGGACCATCAGCACGGTGGCGTTGCCCGGGTTGGTCCGCGCAAGGCTGTCCGCGGCCATCACCGCCTTGGCGGTCTCTTTGTCGCGCAGATACACCGTCACCAGCGCCAGGCCCGCGACGGTCTGCTTGGGATCGGCTTTGTAAGCCCTGGCCAGTTCGTCGGCCCCCAGCGGCGTATTGCCGCTCTGCAACAGCGACAGGCCAAGTGCGGTGCGGTATTGCGGCGAATCTTGCGCCTTGAGCGCTTCCTGCATCAGCGAAGCTGCACGCGAATGCTTGCCCTGGCCCATATAGGTTGACGCCAGCATCAGCAGCGCCTGTCCATCACCCGGCCGCGCCTTCACATAGGCTTCGAGCAGGTCCGCAGCGCGGCTGGGGTTGGGCTCGGCCAACGCAATTTGCGCGAGCAGCTTGTTGAGCGGGTTGCTGGCCTGCTGGCGCACCGCGAGTTCCAGATAGGGCTTGGCCTTCTCCAACTCGGACAGGCTGTAGTGGGCCAGGCCATTGAGCATCAGGAACTGGGGGCGGTAGCGGATGTTGGCAATCGGGACCGGGTCCAGCAGTTCCGTGATTTTCTTCAGCGCTGCCTTGGCCGCGGCCGCATTGCCGGCGCGCTCGGCCAGCACGGCGCGCAGATAGGTGCCGCGTGGGTCGCTCGGCCTGAGTTTTTGCAGTTCGTCGATCTCGGCGAAGGCCTCTGCATCGCGATTCATGTCGACCATCAGGCCGGCCCGCGCCAGCCGGGTCTCCGCGTGTGTCGGCTGGATCTTCACGCCCCGGTCGTACATGGCCATCGCCTGAGCGATATCGCTGGTCGCGTGGAAGATCGCCCCCTTTTGATAGACGGCTTCCGCGTTAAGGGGATCCAGCTTGAGGGCCTGATCGGCGGCGGCATGAGCTTCATCGAACTGGCGCGCGCGGATGCGCAGCGGGACCTCGGCTAGCCAGCTGTTCAGATCGTTGACGTTGAGCGCGCGCGCTTCCAGCACGGTGGCCAGCGAGGCCCGGTTGTCGCCCATGTCGGACTGGGCGAGGGCGCGCTCGAGCATCAAAGCCTGTCTGACGCCTGCCGGCAGGCCGGCCGGCTGCAGGCGAGGATCTTCCATCATCTGCGGCTGCTTGCCCTGGGCATTCATCGCTACGGCCAGCGGCACCACGACCTCCGCCCGGTCCACACCCAGGCGGATTGCCTCGCCGAGCTGGAACTCGGCTGCGGCCGGTTCGGTGTTGGCCAGCAGGGCCTTGCCGAGCAGCACATGCACGGACAGCTGGGACTTGTCGGCCTGCAGCGCATTCTTGAGCTGCACGATGGCGCCGGGAATGTCACGCTTCTCGTAGCGTTGCAGCGCGTCTTCGTAGAAACGCGACGCCTTGGCGGCGTCCTGGGCCAATGCGGGTGCGCCGGCGATCAGCAAGGCGGCCAGCAGGCCGGACAGCGAGGCAGGGTGACGGGTCATCAGGGCGGGCCGGCGGAGGAAGGGGCGCCGGATTCTTGCAGAAGCCCCCTGGTGCAATCAGTAGCGAAGCTGCAAGGTCATGACGTCGTCCACACGTCGCATCTGAAATCGATTCAGGAAGCTGTTGCCCAGCAGCACATGATGCATGACGCCGGGAATGACGATGGCTTCGACATCACGCACCTCGACGTCGCCGATGCGCACCACGGCCAGCTGCAACTGGTAGGCCGGCACGATGCCATTGGCCGTGTGCGTGACGATGCGCTTGCCGTAAAGGTAACGCAGGCCGAGCTTCTCGGCTTCGACCTGGCTGATGGCGATGCTGGTCGAGCCGGTATCGACGAGGAAGCTGGTGACCTGCCCGTTGATCGTGCCTATCGTCGTGTAGTGCCCTCCCGGACCCATGGGCAGCACGATCTGGCGCGGCGGCGCCGGCGTTTGTGCGAGGACTCGGCCAGGCGCCGCACCCAGCGTCAGTTGGTGGCGCCGGCCCCCGAACTCGACGGTGGCGCGGCCATCCTGCAGTGAGACGAGCCGGACGCCGTTGATCATGGCGCCCACTTCAACGATGCGATGCTCACCGTCGATGATCAGCAAGGCCGAGCGCGCGCCCAGCATGCCATTGAGCTGCACCTGAGCCGGTGGCAGCGGGAGCGGTTGAGCCATCGCAAGGCCCAGGCCCAGCAGCAACGGCAGGGGCGCAAGGCCACGCATGCTCAGTCGCGGAAGTTGTTGTAGGTCAGCGGCGTGTCGCTGAAGTTCTTCTTGAGGTGGGCGATGGCCGTCTGAAGGTCGTCGCGGTTCTTGCCGGTCACGCGCACGGCGTCGCCCTGGATGCTGGCCTGGACCTTGAGCTTGCTGTCCTTGAGCGAGGCGACGATCTTCTTGGCGAGGGCGGCTTCGATGCCCTCCTTGATCTTGTAGACCTGGCGCACCTTGTCGCCACCGAGCTTCTCGATCTTCTCGACCTTGTCGAGAAAGCTGATGACGACGTCCTGCTTGGTCAGCTTGCCGTAGAGCACGGCCTCGATCTGCTCGAGCTGGAATTCGCTGTCACCGGTGGTATGGATTTCCTTGTCCTTCAATTCGACCTTGGCACCGGTACCCTTGAAGTCGAAGCGGGTGCCGATCTCCTTGATGCTGTTGTCCACGCCGTTGCGGATCTTGACGTGGTCGGGTTCGAGAACGGTGTCGAAGGAGGGCATTTGAACGATCGGTAGATGAATCAGCGAAAATTTTGCCGCATGCGCATTGCGCAAGCGTCCAAAAGTGTCCCATGCCCGCCGCCTCTGTCAGCCCTTTGCCCCCCTCGAATGAAGCCCTCGGCCTCCAGATCGAGACCGACGTCAACCTCAAGCCCTACAACACCTTCGCCCTGCCAGCCATGGCGCGGCGGCTCGTGCGCATCCGCGAGGCGGCCGATGTGCGCCGCGTCGTCGACCACCCGCAGCTGGGCCGCGCGCCCAAGTTTGTGCTGGGGGGCGGCAGCAACCTTGTGCTGACCAAGGACGTGGAGGCGGTTGTGCTGAAGGTAGAGATTCCTGGCATCCGCCTGCTGGAGGAACGGGCGGACGCTTGGATCGTCGAGGCCGGCGCGGGCGTCGGCTGGCATGAACTGGTGACCTGGACGTTGGACCACGGCTTCCCCGGCCTTGAAAACATGGCGCTGATTCCCGGCAGCTGTGGCGCGGCGCCGGTGCAGAACATCGGCGCCTATGGCATCGAGGTCAAGGACAGGCTGGAGGCCGTCGAGGTCATGGACCTGGTGACGGGTCGGCCGGCACTGCTGCCCGCCGAGGTCTGCCGCTTCGGCTACCGCGACAGTGTCTTCAAGCACAGCGACTTTGGCGGCCTGGCGGGCAAGAGCGTCATCACCAAAGTGAGGTTCCGCCTGCCGCGGCCCTGGCAGCCGGTGCTGGGTTATCTGGAGCTCGAGCGCAAGATGGCCGAGACCGGCATCGCAGCGCCCGATGCGCGCCAGATCTACGACTGGGTGGTGGCGGTGCGCCGCGCCAAGCTGCCTGACCCCGCCGTCATCGGCAACGCCGGCAGCTTCTTCAAGAACCCCGTCGTCACGGCCGAGCAGTGCCGCGACATCATTGGCCGCGACCCGGGCATCGTCCACTATCCGATGCCTGATGGCAGCGTGAAGCTGGCCGCCGGCTGGATGATCGACGCCTGCGGCTGGAAGGGGAAGACCGTGGGCGGCGCTGCGGTCTACGAGAAGCAGGCGCTAGTGCTGGTCAACAAGGCGGACGCGCGCGGCGCTGAGGTGGTGACGCTGGCGCGGGCCATCCAGGAAAGCGTCTACGGGCGCTTCGGCATCCGGCTGGAGCCGGAGCCCGTCGTGGTTTGAGGCCGCGGCTTCAAAGCCAGCTCAGCAGCTTTTGCAGCCACCGGGGCAATGGGCGGCCGGGGACGTAGTTCTGACGGTACTGGCTGTACATGGCGGGCTCCTCAAAAGCGAATACTGTTTATTTATACAGTATTTGCCCAGGCCGCGCCAGCTGGCGCGCCTAATTACTCCAGCTTGGGCAGGCCGCCACCCGCCAGCAGGCCGACGCCCGAGTAAATGCCCAGCTTGCTGCGCGTGTCGCTGATGTCGAGGTTGCGCATCGTCAGCTGGCCGATGCGGTCGGCCGGGCTGAAGGCGCCCTCGACCTTCTCCATGCTCAGGCGCTCGGGCGCGTAGGTCAGGTTGGGGCTCTTGGTGTCCAGCAGCGAGTAGTCGTTGCCGCGGCGCAGCTCGATGGCCACCTCGCCCGTCACGGCACGGGCAATCCAGCGCTGGGCGGCCTCGCGCAGCATGATGGCCTGCGGGTCGAACCAGCGTCCCTGGTAGAGCAGGCGGCCGAGCTTGCGGCCGTTGTCGCGGTACTGCTCGATGGTGTCCTCGTTGTGGATGCCGGTGACCAGGCGCTCGTAGGCGATGTGCAGCAGCGCCAGGCCCGGGGCCTCGTAAATGCCGCGGCTCTTGGCCTCGATGATGCGATTCTCGATCTGGTCGCTCATGCCCAGGCCGTGGCGCCCGCCGATGACATTGGCCTCGGCCAGCAGGGCCACCGGGTCGCGGTACTCGACGCCGTTCAGCGCGACCGGCATGCCTTCCTCGAAGCGCACGGTGACTTCTTCCGCCTTGACGACCACGTCGTCGCGCCAGAAGGCCACGCCCATGATCGGGTTGACGATTCTGATGCCGCTGTTCAGATGCTCCAGGTCCTTGGCCTCGTGCGTGGCGCCCAGCATGTTGGAGTCGGTCGAGTAAGCCTTCTCCGCGCTCATCTTGTAGGCGAAGCCCTTCTCGGTCATGAAGGCCGACATCTCGGCGCGACCACCCAGCTCGTCGATGAAGGTCTGGTCCAGCCACGGCTTGTAGATGCGCAGCGCCGGGTTGGTCAGCAGGCCGTAGCGGTAGAAGCGCTCGATGTCGTTGCCCTTGTAGGTGCTGCCGTCGCCCCAGATATGCACGTCGTCGGCCTGCATCGCGGCCACCAGCATCGTGCCGGTCACGGCGCGGCCGATGGGCGTCGTGTTGAAGTAGGTCACGCCTGCCGTGCTGATGTGGAAGGCGCCGGCCTGCAGCGCGGCGATGCCTTCGGCCACCAGTTGCGCGCGGCAGTCCACCAGCACGGCTTTCTCGGCGCCATAGAGCATGGCCTTGCGCGGGATTTCGTCGTAGTCGGGCTCGTCGGGTTGGCCCAGGTTGGCTGTGTAGGCATAGGGCAGGGCGCCCTTGAGCTTCATCCAGTGCAGGGCGGCCGAGGTGTCGAGGCCGCCGGAGAAGGCGATGCCGACCTTCTGGCCGAGAGGAACGGATTTGAGAATCGTTGACATGCGTGGGTCTCTTCAGGCGACGAGGTGTTGCCACTCGGGGTGGCGCTGGATGTAGACATGGACATAGCTGCAGGCGGGCACGACCTTGAGGCCGTCGTCGCGCGCCCACCGCAGGCCGGCTTCGACGAGCTGGGCCGCCAGACCCTGCCCCCGGCAGGCCGAAGGCACACCGGTGTGCGTGAAGACGACACGGCCCGGTTGCAGCTCGTAGTCAAGCACGCTGGTGGGCGTGCTCGCAAGCGTGAAGCGCTGTCGGTCGGGTTCGTGCTGCGGGGTCATTCGCTCGCCACCTTCAACGCGACAGGATGGATCTCGACCGATGCGCTGTCGGTCGACACATAGATGCTGCTGTCCTGGATGCTGATCTGCAGCTGCATGCTGCGCTCGGCCAGTGCGATCAAGGCTTGCGACTGATCCGCCGGAATCTGCCAGACCGCCAGGCGGGGCGCACGGGTCAGCTTGTTCTCCAGGCCGGCCCACCACACCGGCGTGCTGGACGCGAAGCTGTAGACGCTGACGCGGCGGGCGCGGCCATGGGCCTTCATCAGGCGGCGCTCGTCAGGCTGGCCGAGGTCGATCCAGTGCTGCACTTCGCCGGTCAGGTCGAGCTGCCAGAGGTCGGGCTCGTCCACGTCGGACAGCCCCTTGGTGAACTCCAGCCGGCCGTTGTGGTCGTCGGCCGGCACGTTCAGTGCGTAGGCCAGTACGCGGATCATCATGCGCTCGTCGGTCTCGCTGGGGTGGCGGGCAATCGTGAGGGCATGGTCGCCGTAGACATGGCGGTCCATGTCGGCGATCTGGAGCTGGGCTTTGTGGATGGTGGCTTTGAGCGCCATGCGATGTGAGGGCCAGGTGGTAACCAAGAGCAGCCCGCAATTATCGGGGCGAAGCCTCATGGCATCATCCCGCCTCCCGTTCTGAACCTTCGCAACCCTGCTTGCGCGCTCGCCATGAAACGCATCCTCCTTCCGCTGGCCCTGGTTTTCGCCTTCTCCGCCCAGGCGCAGGTCGTCAACAACCCCAAGGCCAAGGTCGACCCGAAGAACAACAAGGTCAGCAACCCGGTTGTCGAGAAACCGCGCCCCAAGCTGATGACCCGAGACGAGCTGCGAGCCTGCATGGACCAGCAGGAGGCCAACGGCAAGGAAGCCGAAGCCATCAAGGTCGACCAGGCTTCGTACAAGGCCAATGCCGAGAAGCTCAAGGCCGAGAAGGCCATCATCGAAACCGGCGAGGCGGCGCTGGCCAAGCAGATCAACGAGGTGAAGGCCGAGAAGGAAGCCATCCTGAAGACCCACGAAACGCTGACGGCCGAGGCGCCCAAGCTCGAGAAGGCCGACCTGAAGGCGCGCAACGAAGCCTATGTGGCACGCACCACGGCCTTCGGCACGATGGTCGAAACCGTCAAGGCGGCCGACGCCGAACAGGGCGTCAAGCGCAAGGCCTTCTCCGACAAGGTCGACGCGTTGGACGCGCAGTTCAAGGCCCTCGAGGAGCGCACCGAGAAGCACTTCGACGCCAACGACAAGTGGAAGGCCGAGTGCCAGAACAAGGCCTACGACGAAAACGACGAGAAGGCCATCCGCAAGGAAAAGGCCGCCGCCGCCAAGTGATCCGCAACGTCCACTGACGACCCAAGCCGGGCCGCCTCCCCACCAGGGAGCGGCCCTTCTTCATTCACGGGAGATCCCCGCATGAACAGCAACCCCCTGATGCAGCCCTGGGCCGGTGCACACGGCCTGCCGCCGTTTGCCGACCTCGCGCCCGCGCACTTCCAGCCGGCCTTCGACGCAGCACTGGCCGAACACCGTGCCGAGATTGACGCCGTCGCCGCCCAGCCCGATGCGCCGAGCTTTGCCAATACCCTGGCCGCATTCGATGCCAGTGGCCGCGGGCTCACGCGGCTGGAGCATCTGTTCTACACATTGGCCGCATCGGCCACTTCGCCCGAGCTGCAGGCCGTGCAACGCGCGCTGGCTGCGCCGCTGGCCGAGCACAACAGCGCCGTCTACATGCATCAGGGCCTGTTTGCACGCATCGAGGTCCTGTTCGAGCAGCGCGAGCAACTTGCCCTGTCCTCCGAACAGCGGCGCCTGCTGGAGCGGGTGCACCTGGACTTCCTGCGCGCCGGCGCCCGGCTCGCACCCGAAGCGCGCTCGCGCTATGCCGCTGTCATGACCCGCCTGGCCGAGCTGAACACCCGCTTCGCCCAGAACGTGCTGGCGGCCGAGAACGGCTACCAACTGCGCCTGACGACCGAGGCTGAGCTGGCCGGCCTGCCGGACTTCGTCCGGGCCGCTGCGCGCCAGGCCGCCATCGACCGCGGGCTGGGCGATGACGTCCATGTCATCACGCTGTCGCGCTCGCTGATCGTTCCCTTCCTGTCCTTCAGCGCCCGGCGCGACCTGCGCGAGCAGGCCTGGCGCGCCTGGGTGGGCCGCGGCGACGGTCATGCGGAAGACGGCGGCGCCACCGACAACCGCGAGATCTGCCGCGAGATTCTGCAACTGCGGGCCGAACAGGCCCGGCTGCATGGGCACGCCTGCTATGCCGACTACGCGCTGGAAGACACCATGGCGCGCAGCCAGGCCGCCGTCATGGGGTTGCTGGAGCGCGTCTGGCATCCCGCCCTGGCCGCGCAGGCGCGCGAGCGCGAAGCCGTGCAAGGCGCGATGGCCGCCGCCGCTGCGACGCATGGCCTCCAGCCCTGGGACTGGCGCTTCTATGCCGAGCAGGCCAAGCGCGCCCGCTTCGAGCTGGACGAGGCCGAGGTCAAGCCGTACTTCGCGCTGGATCGCATGGTGGCCGCGATGTTCGACTGCGCGAGCCGCCTGTTCGGCCTGCAGTTCAAGCCCCGGCCCGACATCACCGCCTATCACGCCGACGTGCGCGCCTACGAGGTCTTCAATGCCGACGGCTCGCTGCGCGGCCTCTTCCTGCAGGACAACTTCGCCCGCCCGACCAAGCGCAGCGGTGCCTGGATGAATGCCCTGCGCAACCAGAGCCGCGCGCTCGGCAGCACGCCGGTCATCCTGAACAACAACAACTTCGCGCGAGGCGCGGCGGGCGAGCCGACCTTGCTCAGCTTCGACGATGTGCGCACGCTTTTCCACGAGTTCGGCCATGGCCTGCACGGCCTGTTGAGCAGCGTCGAGTACGAGCGCCTGGCCGGCACCCAGGTGCTGCGCGACTTCGTCGAACTGCCCTCCCAGCTCTACGAGCACTGGATGGCTGAGCCGCAGGTGCTGAAGCAGTTTGCCCGTCACTGGCAGACCGACGAACCGCTGCCCGACGCGCTGCTCGCCAAGCTGCAGGCCGCGCGCCAGTTCGGCCAGGGTTACGAAACGCTGCGCTACACCGCCAGCGCCATCGTCGACATGGCGGCCCATGCACTGCCGACCGCGCCCGCGGATGTTGTCGCCTTCGAGCGCGACACGCTGGCGCAATGGCAGCTGCCGCACGAGGTCGGCCTCAACCACCGCCTGACCCACTTCCAGCACCTGTTCAGCAGCGCCGGCTATGCGGCGGGCTACTACGTCTACCTGTGGGCCGAGGTGCTGGACTGCGATGCTTTCGATGCCTTTGTCGAGGCCGGCGATGTCTTCAATGCGCAAGTGGCCGCGCGACTGCGCGAATGCATCCTGTCTGCAGGCAACAGCGTCGAGCCCGGCGAAGCCTTCCGGCGTTTCCGGGGTCGCGACCCGGTCGTCGAGCCGATGTTGAAGGACCGGGGCCTGTTGCCGGCTTGAGGTGGAACCTGACCCGCCCGGCCGCCATGCGTGCGAGCCGGGCGTTAGTTCAGGGAGAACCATGTCAATTCATCTCACCGGCCGGTCGGCCGTCACCGTCGCTTGCGCGCGCGCACTTGCCGCCTGCGGCGGCGGCGGCGGCGCGAAGAAGGAATCCATGCGCCGCGACACGCGGCTGTCGCTGCGCACCGAGACCGTGGGCATGGCGCGCACCAGCATCGGCTACACCAGCAAGCTCGGCAGCAGCCAGTTCGGCGTCGGGGAGGTGGCCATCACCACACCACAGCCGCTTGTCATCACCGGCAGCGACAGCTATCCGGGCAGCGGCCAGCTGCTGGTGCGCGGCAACGCGAATTCGGCGGTGCGCATCACCGCGCTGAACGATGCCCAGGGCGATGGCACTTACGAGACGCAGACCGTGAAGACCTGGGCCGAACTCGAATAGGCATGCGCCCGTCTTGAGCTAAGCGTCCGGCCGCAGCCACAGCCATCCGGCCACGACGACCATCACGGCCGGCGCTCCCAGCTGCAGCGCCAGCGGCAGCGGCAGGAACTGCATCATCACCGCGCTGCAGGCCATCATGACCGTGGCCAGCCACTTGGCACGGCGAGGCACGGCGCCGCGCTCGCGCCAGCTGCGGATGCTGGGGCCGAAATGCGCGTGCGCCAGCATCCACTGCTCCAGCGCCGGCCAGCCATTGCTTGCCGCCCAGGCCGCCACCAGCAGGAAGGGCACGGTCGGCATCACCGGCAAGACGACGCCGATCAACGCCAGCAGCAGCATCAGCAAGGCCAGGGCGCGCCACAGCAACCGGATTGCCGCCTTGCGCATTGCCAGGTCCTATTTCAGGCCGCCGCTGAGGAACTGCTGCAGGCGCTCGGTTTGCGGCTTCAGCAGCATCTCTTTCGGGTTGCCTTCCTCCTCGACACGCCCCTGGTGCAGGAAAAGGCAGTGGTTGGAAACCTCGCGTGCAAAGCCCATCTCATGCGTCACGACGATCATGGTGCGGCCTTCGCCGGCCAGGTCGCGCATGACCTTGAGCACTTCGCCGACCAGCTCTGGATCGAGCGCCGACGTCGGCTCGTCGAACAGCATCACCTCGGGGTCGACGGCCAGCGCGCGGGCGATGGCCACGCGCTGCTGCTCGCCGCCCGACAACTGGGCCGGGTAGACATGGGCGCGGTGCGAAACGCCGACCCGCGCCAGCAGCGCCTGCGCCCGCTCGACGGCCTCGGCCCTGGGCTTGCCGAGCACGTGCATGGGCGCCTCGATGACGTTCTCCAGCACCGTCATATGGGCCCAGAGGTTGAAGTTCTGGAACACCATGGCCAGCTTGGCGCGCCAGCGCTGCAACTGTCTGGCGTCGCTCGCCTTCAGGCTGCCGTCGCGGTCGCGCGTCAGCTTCAGGGTCTCGCCGCACAGGCTGAGCTCGCCCTCATGCGGCTGCTCCAGCAGGTTGAGGCAGCGCAGCAGGGTGCTCTTGCCGGAGCCGCTGGAGCCGATCAGCGTGACGACATCGCCGGCCTTTGCGGCGAAGGAAATGCCCTTGAGCACTTCGCGCTCGCCGAAGCGCTTGTGGATGTTGGTAGCCTGGAGTTGGATGTCGCTCATGGGTTGGATGTCATGCGCCGAGCAGCTTGCCGGTGCGCAGCGCTTGCTTGCCGGCGACTTTGGCGACGCGCATGCCGGCGTTGGCAAAGCGCAGGAAGTCGCGCGCAAAAAACAGGCCGTCTACGGGGCTTTTCAACTCGGTGACCGTGGCGGTGATGGGGTCGATGACATGGGCCAGCACGTCGCCCTCACGCACTTCGGCGCCGACCTCCTTCAGGAAGGTCAGCACGCCCGGCACCGGGGACTTGATCGGCATGCTGCCGGCCAGCGGTCGGGCGTCGCCGACGGCGGGCGGCAGCTCGGGTTTGTCGCCCGCGATCAGGCCGCGCCAGCGCAGGAAGTCGACGATATGGCGCGCATCGGCCTCGGCGAGTTCGTGCGTCACGTCGGTGGCGCCGCGCAGTTCCACCGTCACCGACAGGCAGGCCTGCGGGATGGGGAAGCGCTGGCCCTGGCTGTTGAAGTGCCTGTCCCACTTCCACCAGACCTGGGAACAGGCTTCGTCGAAGGGGTTGTCGCCCGAGTCCTGCGCCAACAGCGTCAGGCGCGAACGCAGGAAGCGCGCGAGCGGCTCGCAGTCGGGCCAGCAGGGCGTCTCGGTGTAGAGATGCATCAGCGCCTGGGCATCGCAGTGCAGGTCCAGCACGATGTCGGCGTCGCAGGACAGGCCGAGCAAGCTGCGGCGCAGCGACTGCAGTTCGGTGTCGACCGGCGCAGCCAGTACCGCGGCCTTCAATGCACGGCGCAGGACGGTGACGTTGGCCGCCGCGTCCATGCCCAGCTCGGGCTCGACCGCGGCGGCGACGGCAGCAATCTGGTCGGGGTAGTGGCGGTTGAAGTTCTCGCCCGACATCAGCTCGAAGCGGCCCAGGTGGCCGTGCAGCAGGAACTGGCTCAGGCCGATGGGATTGGCCATCGGCACGAGGATGATCTCGCCGCTGATCTGGCCTTGCGCTTCCAGCGCGCCCAGCTGCAGGCGCAGGTGGTGGGCCACGAGCATGCCGGGCAGTTCGTCGCCATGCAAGGAGGCCTGGATATAGGCCTTCTGCGCACCGGGCTGGCCATAGTGCAGCGAGACCAGTTCGCGCTGGGTGCCGGGGGCGGGCGCGATGAGGGGATGGCGGCGAGTCTGCATGATCAGCGCGACATCATCGGCTTGAGCCAGCGGTTCTCGGCCCAGCGGAACAGGCCGACCAGGCTGAGCGTCAGCGCGAGGTAGAAGGCGCCGGCGGTGATGAAGGCCTCGAAGGGCAGGTAGTACTTGGCGTTGACGGCGCGTGCCGCGCCAGTCAGGTCGAGCAGCGTCACGACGCTGGCCAGCGACGTGCCGTGCAGCATGAAGATGGCCTCGTTGCCGTAGGCCGGCAGCGCGCGGCGCAGCGCGGCCGGCAGCACGATGCGGCGCAGCATCAGGCTGCGGCTGAGTCCCAGCGCCTTGGCCGCCTCGATCTCGCCGGCCGGCAGGGCACGGATGCTGCCGGCAATGATCTCGGTGGTGTAGGCCGCGGTGTTCAATGTGAAGGTCAGCCATGCGCAGAAGGTGGCCGACGACAGCCAGGGCCAGGCCCAGCTCTCGCGCACCGTGTCGAACTGCGCCAGCCCGTAGTAGCACAGGAAGAGCTGCACCAGCATCGGCGTACCGCGGAACACATAGGTGTAGGCCCAGACGATGCGCGATGCGATGCCGCGCGAGACGGTGCGGACCAGGGCCAGCGGCAGCGCCAGCAGCAGGCCGGCGGACAGCGATAGCGCCAACAGCTTGAGCGTGACGAGCAGGCCCGAAAGGTACATCGGAAAGTTGTCACCGACGGCTTCGAAGTTCATGGTGCGCCCCTGGCGCTGAATGTCGCCTCGCCATGCCGGGCGCGAGGCCCCCCGGGCAACCGTGCGGCCCTCACAGCTTCCCCTCTCTCACGCCGATGGCCAGGCGCCGCTGCGCCCAGGCGAAGGCCAGCTCCGACACGGTCGTGAACGCGAGGTAGATCAGCGCCACGGCCAGGTAGAAGCTGAACGGCTCGCGGGTGGTGCCGGCGGCCTGCTGGCCGCGCGTCATCAGGTCCGACAGGCCGATGATCGACACGATGGCCGTGCTCTTGATCAGTACCAGCCAGTTGTTGGAAATGCCCGGCAGCGCGTGGCGCAACATCTGCGGCGCGGTGATGCGCCACAGCACCTGGCGCGGGCTCATGCCGAAGGCCAGGCCGGCCTCGCGCTGGCCCGGCGCCACGGCCAGGAAGGCGCCGCGGAAGGCCTCGGTCAGGTAGGCGCCGAAGATGAAGCCGATGGTCAGCACGCCGGCGATGAAGGGGTTGATGTCGATGTATTCCGCATAGCCCAGCATGGGTGCAACGCTGTTGACGACCACCTGGCCGCCGTAGAAGACGAGCAGCATCAACACCAGGTCGGGCACGCCTCGGATCAGCGTCGTGTAGAGGCCGGCGAGGGCTTGGGCAATGCGCGAGCGCGACAGCTTGGCCAGTGCGCCAATCAGGCCCAGCAGCGCCGCGATCAACAGCGACGACAGCGCCAGGCCAAGCGTGACGGTGGCGCCTTCGAGCAGGCTGGGAAGAAATCCGTGCAACAACATGCAGAAGGCCGATGCTCAGCGCACAGGGCTGACGAGGGGCAGGAAGCTCTTTTGACTGGTGCTGCGCTCCATGCTGTTGCGCATGCCCTTCATCCCGGCCGGGGCGGAGCGGCGCCGCATCACTTCTTCTGCGGGGAGATGTCGTAGTCGAAGTACTTGTCGGCCAGCTTCTTGAAGCCGCCATTGGCCTGCAGCGCGTCGATGGCGGCGTTGAACTTCTTGCCGAGCGTGGCCTCATCGGCCTTGCGCATGCCGACGCCGGTGCCGACGCCGAAGATCTTGTCGTCCAGGATGGCCGGGCCGGCAAAGGCAAAGCCTTTGCCCTCGGGCTTCTTCAGGAAGCCGAAGTCCGCGGCGGGCGCGTCCATCAGCGTCGCGTCCAGACGGCCCGACTTCAGGTCCAGGAAGACCTGGTCCTGGCTGCCGTAGCGCACGATCTCGCTCTGCTTGAAGACGGCCGTGGCATAGGTCTCATGCGTCGTACCGCGCTGCACGCCGATCTTCTTGCCCTTCAGGCCGGCGGCCGTGGGTTCGAGCTTGGCGCCGGTCTTGGCGACGAGGCGGGCGGGCGTTGCGTAGTAGGGCTTGCTGAACGCGATGACCTTCTGGCGCTCCTCGGTGATGGAGACGCTGGCGAAGATGGCGTCGACCTTGCGCGACTGCAACGCCGGGATCAGGCCGTCGAAATCCTGCTGCACCAGCGTGCATTGCGCGCCCATCGAGGCGCAATAGGCCTGCACCAGCTCGATCTCGAAGCCCTTCAACTTGCCGTCAGGGCCGATCTCGGAGAAGGGCGGGTAGGCGCCTTCGACGCCGATGCGCAGCTTCTTCCATTCGGGAGCCTGGGCCTGGGCCAACGAGGCGGCAGCCAGGAGGGTCAGGGCAAGGAGGCGGGTCTTCATGGGAGGTCCTTTTTGGGGATCAAGGTTTGACTTGAGGTAGCCAGTCGCGCAAGGCCGCAAGGGTAGCAGTCGGGTCTTCCTCCTGCGGCACATGGCCCAGCTTCGGGAAAACCACCAGGCGGCTGTCCGGGATGCCCTTCTGGAATTCGCGGCCCCATTGCGGCGGGATCAGCCGGTCGCGGTCGCCCCAGAGGATGAGCGTGGGCACCCTGATCTCGCCCAGCCGCTCGACCGGGCCCGCACCGAGCTGGTCCATGCGCCGCATCAGCGCGACACGGTTGCCCTCGCGCAATGTCAGCTCGTAATAGCGGTCCACCAGTGTTGCAGTGACTCGGCTCGGGTCGCCATAGACATCCAGCACGCTGGCCTCGATGGCTCGGCGCGGCAGCAGCCAGCGCATGGGCTCGCGGACCACGGGGATGCGGGCGATGCGAAACCCCAGCGGCAGCGACTCGGGCACGAACTCAAAGCCGGCGGCATCAACCAGCACCAGGCCGGCGACGCGCGCCGGGTCGGCCAGGGCCAGCTGCCAGGCGATCTCGCCGCCGAGGGAGTTGCCGCCGACGATGGCGCGGCCCACGCCCAGGCGCGACAGCAGATTGCGCACGAAGGCGATGTAGCGGGCGTTGCTGTAGTCGTGGTCCGCGTTCGGCCCGGTCAGGCCGAAGCCGGGCAGGTCGAAGCTGATGACGCGGCGTGTGGCGCTCAGCTCGGCCACCCAGCCCTCCCACGTGTGCAGGCTGGCGCCGGTGCCGTGGATGAGCACCAGGGGCAGCGGGTCGCCGCTGGGCCCCTGGTCGCGGAAGTGCACGAGCTGCCCGTCCAGCTCGATGAAGTCCGACGGTGGCGGCGCCCAGCGCGCCACCAGGCTGTCCAGCGAGCGGTCCGGTGCCTTGCTGACGGCAAAGCCCAGGGCGGCCAGCATCAACAGGATGCCGAAGGCCTTCAGGGCAAGGTCGCTGAATCTGCCGCTCACGTCGGGCTCAGGTCGGCGTTGACGCCCCTGCGATCGTCGAAGACGAAGCAGTTGCCGTGGTAGTGCTTGCCACCGGTGTCCTCGAAGAATTTCAGGATGCCGCCGTCCAGTTGCCAAGCCGTCAGGCCTTGTTCCTCCAGCACCATGGCGGCTTTTTCGCAGCGGATGCCGCCGGTGCAATAGCTCACCACGGTCTTGCCGACAAGCTCGTGCTTGTGCGCGGCCACGGCCGCGGGGAAGTCGCTGAACTTGTCCAGCCGCCAGTCGATGGCGTTGTCGAACGCGCCCTGGTCGACCTCGAAGCCGTTGCGCGTGTCCAGCAGCACGACCTCGCGGCCGTCGTCGTCATGGCCCTGGTCCAGCCAGCGCACCAGCGTTGCTGGCGCCAGCGCGGGCGCGCGCGGCGCCCGGTCGGGACGAACCGTGGGCCGGTTCATGCGGATGATCTCCGGCTTGACCTTGACCTTCAGGCGCTGGAAGGGCTGTACCTCGCTCCAGCTTTCCTTGGGTGTCAGCATGGCCAAGCGCGCGTCGGCGCGCAGCTCGTCCACCCAGCGGCGCACCGCGTCGGCCGCGCCGGCCAGGAAGAGGTTGATGCCTTCCTCGGCGATCAGCACCGTGCCCTTGAGGCCCAGCGCTTCGGCGCTGGCGTGCAGGCGCTCGCGCAGCGCCGCCGTGTCGGTCAGAGAGACGAAGAGATAGCAGGAGATGTTGAGGATGGGGCCGGTCTGCATGAGGCCGCGGATTATCCCCGGCTCAGTCTGCCCATTGCGAGGCGATGCCCCGCACCGCGTCCAGGCAGGCGTTCAGCGCATCGACGACGCGCGGGTCGAAATGGCTGCCGCTGCCGTTGCGGATGAAGGCGAGCGCCTCCTCGTGCGTCATGGCCTGCTTGTAGGGGCGCGCACTGATCAGCGCGTCGTAGACGTCGGCGACCGCCATCAACCGGGCGGACAACGGGATGGCCTCGCCGGCCAGGCCGTCGGGGTAGCCGCTGCCGTCCCACTTCTCGTGGTGGTGGCGGGCGATCTGCTTGCCGAAGGTCAGCATCGGGCCGGCGTCGTCGCCGAGGCGGTCGATGGCGCGCTGCAGCAGGTCGGCGCCATGCTCGGCATGGGTCTTCATGACCCGCCATTCGTCGGGCGACAGCTTGCCCGGCTTGAGCAGGATGCCGTCGGGGATGGCCACCTTGCCGATGTCGTGCAGCGGCGCGGCCTTGGCCAGTTCGTCGATGGCGTATTCGGTCAGGTCGGCCGGGCCGTCGGGCTGGGCGGCGATCCAGCGTGCCAATGTGCGTACGTATTCCTGCGTGCGCTGGATGTGGTTGCCGGTGTCGGCGTCACGGAACTCGGCCAGGCCGACCATGACGAAGAGGGTGGTGTCGCGCAGGCGCTCGACCTCGCGCCGGCGCGCGTCCAGCTCGTGGCTCAAGTGCGCGTTGTGGCTCAGCAGGTGGTCCTCGGCCAGCTTGAGCTGCAGATGGGTGTGCACGCGCGCCAGCACGGTGGCCGGGTTGAAGGGCTTGTGGATGAAGTCGGCGCCGCCGGCTTCGAAGCCGGCGCTCTCGTCCTCGGGCCGGGTCAGCGCGGTCAGGAAGATGACGGGCACGCGGCGCGTGGCCGGGTCGCATTTCAGTTGGCGGCAGACCTCATAGCCGTCCAGCCCAGGCATCATCACGTCCAGCACGATGAGGTCGGGTGGCTGGCGGCGGCAAATCTCCAGCGCCTTGGCGCCACTGACCGCCAGCTGCACCCGGTAGTCGGGCTTGAGCACCTGGGCCAGCAGCGTCAGATTGGCGGGCGTGTCGTCGACGACGAGCACGGTGGCCTGGGTGGCAGCAGCGATATCGGGCGGCATCGTCGTCATTGCTTTGGAGCATCCTCGCTGGCATGGACAGGGCCGCGCAAGGCGGCCTGGGCCTCGTCGAAATCGAAACGCTGCATCGCGCCGGCCAGGGCCTTGGCCTGGCGGGCAGGCAGCGCATCGATGAAGGCGGACTCATGTTGCTCCCACAGCGTCAGCGCGTTGCTGTCGGCATCGCCCAGCAGCGTGTCGAGCTCGCTGATCAGCGTGGCCGGGTCGGCGCTCGTCGCGTCAGGGTCCCCCACTTCGGGCAAGGGCATGTCGACCGGCAGCGGCCGGTCCAGGTCCAGCAGGCGGCGCAGCAGGTGAGGCAGCAGCGGCTTGGGGCAAAGCGCCTCGGCACCCTGGCGTTGTGCGCGCTCGCGCAGCACCGGTGTGTCGAAGGCGCTCAGCAGCACGATGCGGCGGGCGCGCGGCGGCCCGCTCTGCGTCAGCCGGGACAGCAGCTCGCCGCCCTCCATGTCGGGCAGCACCCAGTCGATGACGAGCAGGTCATAGGGCTGGCTGGCGGGCACCGCCACCCGCCGCGCCAGCGCCTGGCGACCCTGGGCCAGCAGGTCGACGCGGGTGTTGGGGGCCAGCGCCTTCAGCAGGGCCAGCAAGTACTCGTGGCCGCCACTGTGTGCGGCCTGCACGAGCAGCACGCGGCGCGCCGGCGGCGGCGGTGGCAGCGTGTAGTCGGCGCAGGGCGACGGCGGCAGGGCCAGCTCGAACTCGCTGCCGCGCCCTGGTGCGCTGCGGGCGGACAGCGTGCCGCCCATGCGCTCGGCCAG
>NZ_JBQVNP010000030.1:0-46612 GCF_052436255.1 Roseateles sp.
CCGCACGGGCGCCCGCGCGGCGGCGGAGCGGGCGGTGCAGCAGGCTGATGCCGCCGAGCCGGCCTGGCGCAGTGCGGCACGCGCCACATTGGCCGCTACCCAGGCGCGGTGAGTCGCCGCGCGCGGCTACAGTCGCGCGCATGACGTCCCCTGCTGTCGCCGCCCAACGTCCGCCCGCCACGCTGCTGATCGCGTGGCGACAGCTGTTGCGGGACTGGCGGGCCGGCGAGTTGCGCTTGCTGATGCTGGCGGTCGCACTGGCAGTCGCGGCGCTGTGCGCGGTGGCCTTCCTGTCGGACCGGCTCGACCAGGGCCTGCGCCGCGACGCCGCCCAGTTGCTCGGCGGTGACGCCATCGTCGCCAGCGACCAGCCGACACCGCAGGCCATCGTCGACCTGGCTGCCGAGCTCAAGCTGACCACCGTGCGCAGCGCGGCCTTCCCGAGCATGGCGCGGGCCGACGAGGCCCAGGGTGGCGAGAGCCGCCTGGTCTCGGTCAAGGCGGTCAGCGAAGGCTATCCGCTGCGGGGTCGCGTCACGCTGCGCGAGGCGCTGCCGGGGCGCAGCGGCGCGCCGGCGGCCGGCGAGGTCTGGGCCGACCCGGCCGTGGCCGACAGCCTCGGCCTCAAGCTGGGTGACATGCTGCTGCTCGGCGACAGCCGGCTCAAATTGGCCGCCCTCATCGAGACCGAGCCCGACCGCGGCGGCGGCTTCATCAACTTCGCGCCGCGCGTCATGCTGACCGAAGCCGACCTCGCCGCCACCGGGCTGGTGCAGCCGGCCAGCCGGCTCACCTACCGGCTGGCCCTCGTGCCGGGCCCGGGCGCGGCGGCCGACGCGGTCAAGCGTTTCGTCAGCGGTGCCGAACAGCGGGTCGAGCAGAACAAGCTGCGCGGCGTGCGTCTGGAGTCGCTCGAATCGGGCCGCCCCGAGATGCGTCAGACACTGGACCGCGCGGCGCGCTTCTTGCGCCTGGTGGCCATGCTGTCGGCCCTGCTCGCGGCCGTGGCCGTGGCGCTGGCCGCGCGCGACTTTGCGGCACGCCACCTGGACGCCTGCGCCATGTTGCGTGTGCTCGGCCAGCCGCAGCGGCGCATTGCCTGGGCCTATGGGCTGGAGTTCCTGCTCGCCGGTCTGGCCGCCAGCCTGGCGGGGGTGCTGCTCGGCCTGGGCTTGCACCAGGTCTTCGTGTCCTTGCTGGCGGGCCTGATCAATGTGGCGCTGCCGCCGCCCAGCATCTGGCCGGCACTGCTCGGCCTGGGCCTGGGCCTGTCGCTGCTGCTGGGCTTCGGTCTGCCGCCGGTGCTGCAGCTGGCGGCCGTGCCGCCGCTGCGCGTCATCCGTCGGGATCTAGGCGCACCCAAGGCCGGCTCGGTGCTGGTGCTGGGTGCGGGCGTGGCTGGGCTGGCGGCCATCCTCGTCGTGCTGGCCGGCGACGCGAAGCTGGGCGCCATCGCTGCGGCGGGCTTCGCCGGCGCGGTGCTGCTGTTCGCGCTGCTGGCCTTCATCGCCGTCAAGCTGCTGCGCCGCGTCGTGCCGACCAATGTCAGCGGCGCCGGCGTACCGCGCTGGCTGCTGCTGGCCACGCGCCAGGTCGCGGCGCGGCCCGGGTTTGCCGTCATGCAGGTCGCCTCGCTCGCCGTCGGCCTGCTGGCGCTGGCGTTGCTGGTGCTGCTGCGTACCGACCTCATCGACAGCTGGCGCCAGGCGACACCGGCCGCGGCGCCGGACCGCTTCATCATCAACATCCAGCCCGACCAGCGCGAGGCCGTGCGCCAGACGCTGGTCGACGCCGGCGTGAAGGACTTCGACTGGTATCCGATGATCCGCGGCCGCCTGACCGCGATCAATGGCGAGGCCGTGCAGGGCAAGCAGTTTTCCGAAGATCGTGCCCAGCGCCTGGCCGAACGCGAGTTCAACCTCAGCCACACCGCCGAGCAGCCGGCGCACAACGAGATCGTGGGCGGCCGCTGGGGTGCTGCCGCGCCGGGCGAGATGGGCATGAGCGTCGAGGAAGGCCTGGCGCAGACGCTAGGCCTCAAGCTCGGCGACCAGCTGGCCTTCGACATCGCCGGCCAGCCGGTGCAGGGTCGCATCACCAATCTGCGCAAGGTGGACTGGTCGTCGATGCGGGTGAACTTCTTCGTGCTGTTCGAAGCCGCCGCCCTGCCCGACCTGCCGGCCACCCAGATCGCCGCCTACCGCACGCCGGCGGGCAGCCCGCTGGACCGCGCGCTGGCTCGACAGTTCCCCAACCTCACCGTCATCGATGTGTCGGCGCAGCTGAACCAGGTGCAGCGCGTGTTGGACCAGGTCATCCAGGCTGTGCAGTTCCTGTTCAGCTTCACCCTGGCGACCGGCCTGGTCGTGCTGCTGGCCGCCGTGGGCAGCACGCGTGAGGCGCGTACGCGCGAGTTCGCACTGATGCGGGCCCTGGGCGCGCCGTCGTCGCTGCTGGCCCAGGTGCAGCGGGCCGAGCTGCTGGGTGTCGGCGCGCTGGCCGGCTTCCTGGCCGGCAGCGTGGCGCTGGTGCTGGCGGCGCTGCTGGCGCGCTATGTGTTCGAGTTCGACTGGCAGATCAAGCCCTGGGTGCCGGTGGTCAGCGCCGTCTGCGGGGCACTGCTGGCCTGGAGCGCGGGCTGGTGGAGTCTGCGCGGGGTGCTGAAACGGCCCGTCGTGCAGACACTGCGGGAGGCGCAGGTCGAATGAACGCGGCGCCGGGCCGCCCCAAGCAAGCTCGCTCCCGCTTGGCGGGACAGGCCGCAGGCCGAAGGGTGCACCAGTGACCGCGGTGGACGGCCGCGCGGCCGGGCGCTACCTGGCCCTGTCGGCGGGCATCACCCTCGTCTACTACCTGCTCGGCCGCCTCGGCCTGCTGATGGTGCTGCCGCCCTACGAGGTGGCCCCCATCTACCCGGCCGCCGGCTGGGGTCTGGCGGTGCTGCTGGTCTGGGGCCTGCGCTATCTGCCGGCAGTGGCGCTGGGGTCTTTCGTCGTGCAGGCCACCATGCTGGCCGACCTGAGCCAGAGCGCGCTGCTCCTGGGCATCGGCATCGGCTGCGGTGCGGCGGCCCAGGCGGCGGCTGGCACGCTGCTGTTGCGGCGCTGGTGCGGCCGGCCGCTGTTACTGGCCTCGCCGCGCGAAATCCTGGCCTATCTGGCCGCGGCCGCGCTGGCCGGCGTCATCAGCCCGACCTGCGCCACGCTGCTGCTGAAGGCCACCGGCGTCATTGCCGCGGCGCAGATGGGTCTGGTGTGGACCGTCTGGTGGACGGGCGACGTGATGGGCATGCTGATCGCCACGCCGATCACGCTGGCGCTGATCGGGCAGCCCCGCTCCACCTGGGCATCGCGGCGTTTGAGCGTGGCGCTGCCCATGCTGCTGACGACCCTGCTGGTCGGCCTGGGCGTGGCGGCCACCCTGGAATGGGACCGCCAGCGCAACCGCGCCGATTTCACGCGCGATGCGACCACCGCGGCCCAGTCGCTGGCGGGACGGCTGCGCGAGCCGCTGCTGGCGCTGGAGGGCGTGCATGGCCTCGTCAAGGTCAAGCCGCGGCCTACGCGCGAGGAGTTCGCGCGCGCCACCAGCGGTTTCCTGACGGGCGACAGCTCGCTGATCGCGTTGGGGCTGACCTTGCGCGTCGCGCGTGCCGATGCCGAGCGCTTCAACGCCGCCGCCGCAGGCGATGCCTTCCCGGGCGGCTACCGGGCCCGCGACCGCCTGCGCGCGGGTGACCTGCGTCCGCCGGCGGATGAGGACATGCTGGCCATCCGCCTCATCGAACCGTTGTCGCGCAATGCCGGCGCGCTGGGCGTCAATGTGCGCACCATCCCGAGTGCCCGCGCGGCCATCGAAAGGGCTGCGCCGCTGGGCCGGCCGGTCGCATCGGCGGCCTTCCAGCTGTCGCAAGACAGGGAGGCCGCCGTCGGCGTGGTTGTCTATCAGCCGCTTTACCGCGGCCAGATGGCGCCCAGCGAACAGGCGCTGGACGGCGTCGTCTTCGCCACGCTGCGGCCCGACCTGCTGCTGTCGCGCCTGGCGGCGGAGTGGCCCCAACACCTGGGCGCCTGCCTCGTCGATCTGGAGCCCGGTGCGGTCTTTCCGCGCCTAGGCGGCCGCCTCGGCTGCGAGGCCGTGCAGCGCGGCGGCGGAGCCGGGCTGCCGCTGGTCAAGCTGCCGCTGGACTTCGGCGGCCGGCAGTGGGAGGTGCGCGTCTACGACCTGCCCGGCGTGGTACAGCCGGCGGGCCGCAGCTGGGCGTTTGCCCTCGTCGGCCTGGTGGCCACCGCCATGGTGGGGGCGCTGCTGCTGCTGATGTCGGGCCGGACCCAGCACGTGGAGGCGCTGGTGCGCGAGCGCACGGCTGCGCTGGAGCGCGAGGTAGCCAACCGGGCGCTGGGCGAGCGGGCGCTGAGCCAGAGCGAGCAGCGTTTCCGCAGCATCTTCGAGACGGCACCCATCGGCATCGCGTTCACCGACCTGAACAGCGGCTTCCAGGAGGTCAACGCGCACTTCTGCAAGCTCGTGGGCTACTCGGCCGAGGACTTGATCGGCAAACGCTCCATCGACGTGACCCATGCCGATGACCGCCGCGAGGACGTCCGCCTGGCGCGCCGGCTGATGCGCGGCGAGATCCCGTTCTACCGGCGCCTGAAGCGCTATATCCGCCCTGACGGCAGCTGCGCCCACGCGCGCGTCCTCGTCAGCCTGCTGCGCGGCGCCGATGGCCGGCCGCACCGGCTGGTGGGCGTCGTCGAGGACATCACCGACCAGTTGCGCATCGAGGAGCTCGACCGCGCCCGTGAGGCCGCCGTCGCGGCCAACCAGGCCAAGAACGAGTTCCTGTCGCGCATGAGCCATGAGCTGCGCACGCCGATGAACGCCATCCTCGGCTTCACGCAGCTGATGCAGATGGACGCCGGCGAGCCGCTGCCGCCCGGCCAACGTGGCCGCGCCCAGCAGATCGCCCAGGCCGGCTGGCATCTGCTGGAGATGATCAACGACACGCTGGACCTGTCGCGCATCGAGGCCGGCTCGCTGCGGCTGGAGCCGGTGGCACTGGAACTGCCGGCGCTGCTGGCGCGGTCGCTGGCGCTGCTGCAGGGCCTGGCGTCGGAGCGCGGGCTGCTGGTCAGCCAACGCATCGACCCCAATGCCACTTGCGTTGTCGGCGACCCGACGCGCGTCACGCAGATCGTGACCAACCTGCTCAGCAACGCGGTCAAGTACAACCGCGCCGGCGGAAGCATCAGCATCGAGGCGGTCAGCCCCGAGCCGGGTTGGGTCGAAATCGCGGTGCGCGACACCGGCATGGGCCTGAGCGACGAGCAGCGCGCGGGCCTGTTCCAGCCCTTCAACCGCCTGGGCCGCGAGCGCAGCGGTTTGCCGGGCACTGGCATCGGCTTGGTCATCAGCCAGCGCCTGGCCGTGATGATGGACGGCAGCCTGCGCGCCGAGGCGGTCGACGAGGGCGCCTGCTTCGTGCTGCGGCTGCCTGCAGCCAGCGCCACGGCGTCCGCCAGCGAGGATCGCCACCCCGAGGCGCCGACCGGCCCGCGCGCCGGGCCGCAGCGCCACCTGCTCTATGTGGAAGACAACCCGCTGAATGCGGAGGTCATGCGCGGCATCCTGGAGCAGCGCCCGGGTATCGAGCTGGAGGTGGCGCCGACCGTCGAGGCCGGCGTGCGCGCGCTGCTGCAGCGACCGCCGGCGCTGCTGCTGCTGGACTGGCAGTTGCCCGATGGCGACGGCCTGACGCTGCTGAGCCGCATGCGCGAGCTTGGCCGTGCGCTGCCGCCGGTCGTCGTCGTGTCCGCCAACGCCCAGCCGGAGCAGATCGCCGCAGCCCAGGTCGCAGGGGCGCAGCACTACTTGACCAAGCCGCTGGACGTGCGCGAATTGCTCGACCTGGTTGACGAATTGTTGGCACAGTCCCCGGAGGGCAAGCGGGCAGAATGACGCCCCAGCCCCCAGCCTCAAATACGCAGCAGCGCCCGATGAGCTCCACAGACCTCGTTCCCAGCCAAGTTGGCCAGGCCTTGCAGGCCCAGGCCTCCACCGATGGCCGCCAGTTCCTGACCTTTCGCATCGGCGAGGAAGAGTACGGCCTGGACATCCTGCGCGTGCAGGAGATTCGCTCCTACGAGCCGCCCACCCGTGTCGCCAATGCCCCCGCCTTCGTCAAGGGCGTCGTCAACCTGCGTGGCGTCATCGTGCCCATCCTGGACCTGCGACTGCGACTGCGCCTGGGCCAGGCCGGCGAGTACAACGCCTTCACCGTCGTCATCGTCCTGAACGTGGGCGGCCGCATCGTCGGCGTTGTCGTCGATTCCGTGTCCGACGTGCTGGAGTTGACCGCCGACCAGATCAAGCCTCGGCCCGAGGTGCCCGCCGCGCTGGACGCCCGCTTCATCACCGGCCTGGGCAAGCTCGGCGAGCGCATGCTGATCTTGCTGGACATCGAGGCGATGATCCGAAGCCCGGATTTCGGCTTGATTGACTGAGCCGGATGGCTGCTCAAGTTAGCATCCGCAAACTGTTTCAGCTACAGAAACACTGCGTTGCAGCGCTGACAGCGCCACTCTTAGCACTCGATCAATTGGAGTGCTAATATCCTCTCACTGCGGCATTTCGCGCCGCGGTTTGCAAGGATTCAAGCCGATGTCTGCTTCTTCTGTCATTGCCGTCCGCGACCCTTGGGCCCTGGTGCCTTCGCTGGGCAATCTGGACGCGTACATCTCCGCCGTCAACCGCCTGCCGTTGCTCACCGCCGAAGAGGAAGACTCTGCGGCACGCAGCCTGCGCGACAAGGGTGACCTGGAAGCCGCCGGCCGCATGGTGCTGTCGCACCTGCGCCTGGTGGTCTCCATCTCGCGCCAGTACGTGGGCTACGGCCTGCCGCAGGGTGACCTGATCCAGGAAGGCAACATCGGCCTGATGAAGGCCGTCAAGCGCTTCGACCCGGACCAGGGCGTGCGTCTGGTGAGCTACGCCATGCACTGGATCAAGGCCGAGATCCACGAGTACATCCTGAAGAACTGGCGCATGGTCAAGGTCGCGACGACCAAGGCCCAGCGCAAGCTGTTCTTCAACCTGCGCTCGATGAAGCACCAGCTCAAGGCCGCCGAGAGCAACCCTGCCACGCACCGCAACACGTTGACCGACGCCGAGGTAGCGCATGTGGCCAGCACGCTGAACGTCAAGCGTGAGGAAGTGCTGGAGATGGAAACGCGCCTGTCGGGGGGCGACGTGGCGCTGGAGCCGCAGACGGACGACGACGGTGAAAGTTTTGCGCCGATTGCCTATCTGGCCGATGAGAGTCATGAGCCGACGCGCGTCATCGAGGCGCGCACCCGCGACGAACTGGCGGGCGACGGCATCCACCGCGCGCTCGACGTGCTGGACCCGCGCAGCCGCCGCATCGTCGAGGAGCGCTGGCTGAAGGTGAATGATGATGCGTCGGGCGGCATGACGCTGCACGAACTGGCGGCCGAGTACGGTGTGTCGGCCGAGCGCATCCGCCAGATCGAAGTGGCGGCGATGAAGAAGATGAAGAAGGCGCTGACCGAAGTGGCCACCGCCTGACCTCCACGGCGGCACCGCCATCAAGAACGGCCCCGCGGGGCCGTTCGCTTTTGGCGAATGCGGGTCAGGCCGAGCCGCTCAACCTTTGCGTTCAGCCAGCAGCAGCTTGATGTCGTCGGCCAGCGCTTGCGCGCCTGACCCGTAGCGGGCGTAGACGCGCACGCGGCCTTCGGTATCGAAAATGAAGCTCGCGGCGGTGTGGTCCACCGTGTAGGTGTCGGGCGTCTTGCCCGGCACCTTGGCGTAGAAGACCTTGAACTCCTTGGCGACCGCCTTGGTCTGCTCCTCGCTGCCGCGCAGGCCGATGAAGCCGGGGTCGAAGCTGGCGAGGTAGGCCTTCAGCAAAGCGGCCGTGTCGCGCTCCGGGTCGACAGTGACGAAGATGCCCTGCACCTTGTCGCCATCAGCGCCCAGCGAGCGTTTGACCTCGGCGACCTCGGCCATCGTCGTGGGGCAGACGTCTGGGCATTGCGTGAAGCCGAAGAAGACCACCAGCACCTTGCCCTTGAAGTCGGCCAGCGAGCGGGCGCGGCCGTCCTGGTCGGTCAGGTTGAGTTGCCTGGCGTACTCGGCGCCGGTCAGATCGATGCCCTTGAAGGCCAGCTTGTCGGGCCCGGACTTCTGGCAGGCCGACAAGGCGAGTGCGGCCAGCACGGCAACAGCGAAGCGACGAGTGGTCATGGCAGGTAGTGGTCGATCAACAGGGCCGCAAACAGCAGCGACAGGTGCCAGATGGAGAACCAGAAGGTCCGCCTTGCCAGCGCCTCCGAATAGGCGCGCCAGAGGCGGAAAGCGTAGCCGCAGAAGCCCAGCCCCAGCGCGATGGCGCAAGCCAGGTAGAACCAGCCGCTCATGCCGGTCAGGAAGGGCAGCAGCGTGGCAGCAAACAGCACCCAGGTGTAGAGCAGGATCTGCAGCCGCGTGTAGTCGTTGCCGTGGGTCACCGGCAGCATGGGCAGGCCGGCGCGGGCGTAGTCCTCGGCCCTGTACAGGGCCAGTGCCCAGAAGTGCGGCGGCGTCCACAGGAAGATGATGAGACAGAGCAGCCATGGCTCAGGCCCGAGGTCGCCGCGCAGTGCGGCCCAGCCCAACACCGGTGGCATCGCGCCCGAGGCGCCACCGATGACGATGTTCTGCGGCGTCATCGGCTTCAGGATGACGGTGTAGATGACGGCGTAGCCGATGAAGGTGGCGAAGGTCAGCCACATCGTCAGCACGTTGACGTAGACGCCCAGCAGCGTCATGCCGGCCGCGCACAGCAGCGCGGAGAACGCCAGCGTCTGCGTGCGGCTGAGTTCGCCCTTGGCGGTGGCGCGCCAGGCGGTGCGCTTCATGCGCGCGTCGATGCCGTCCTCGATGAGGCAGTTGAAGGCGGCAGCGGCTCCCGCCACGAGCCAGATGCCGGCGACGGCGGCCAGCATGGTCAATGCCTGCTCGCCGCTGGGCAGGCCGGGCACAGCCAGCGCCATGCCGATGGCGGCGCAGAAGACGATGAGCTGGACGACGCGCGGTTTGGTCAGCTGGTAGAACTGCTGCCAGCGCGGGCTGTGCATGAGGGCACTGGCGGTGGAGGTCGACATGGTCAGGACAGCGCCTTCGGCAGGCGCGCGAACAGGGTGGTGAGCAGGGCCAGCAGCACGGCGGCGCCGGCGGTGTGGGCCAGGGCGGCAACGATGGGCCAGTCGAGCACGACATTGGACAGGCCCGAGGCCAGTTGCCAGCCGGCCGCGGCCAGCAGCAGCTTCGACCAACCCGGCGCCTGCCGACGCAACGCCCAGGCCAGACCAAGGATGGCCGCGAACACCACAGCCGCGCCGATGCGGTGGGCCATATGGATGGCCGCCAGCGCCTCGAAGCCCAGCCAGCTGCCGTCGGCGCGCTGGCCAAGTTCTCGCCAGAGCTGGAAGCCCTGGGCGAAGTCCATCTGCGGCCACCATTGGCCGCCGTGGCAGGTCGGGAACTCGTCGCAAGCCAGCACCGCGTAGTTGGTGCTGACCCAGCCGCCCAGGCCGACCTGGACCAGCGTCAGCACGAGCACCGCAAGCACCGCGCGGCGCAGGGCCGGCGGCACGGCGAGCGGGCGCGGTTCGTAGGCCTCGTGCTGCCAGGCCAACAGCATCAGCAGGCCCATGCCGAACAGCAGGTGCAGCGTGACGATGGCCGGGAACAGCTTCATCGTCACCGTCAGGGCGCCGAACGCGCCCTGCACGCAGACCCAGACGAAGGTCAGTGTCGGCAGCCAGGCCGAGGGCGCACGCGCGCCCCCTTCGCGCCTGAGCCGCCAGCTCAGCACCGTCATGACCAGGATGAGCAGGCCGACGCCGCTGGCCAGGTAGCGGTGGATCATCTCGATCCAGGCCTTGCCGTGGGTGACCGGGCCGGTCGGCATCGCCGCCTCGGCGGCGTCGATGTGCTCGCGCGCGCCGAGCGGGCTGGCCGAGCTGTAGCAGCCGGGCCAGTCCGGGCAGCCCAGGCCGGAATCGCTCAGGCGCGTGAAGGCGCCGAAGACGATCAGGTCGAAGGTCAGGAACAGCGTCAGCGCCGTCAGCGCCCGCAGGCGCCCGGCCGGTGAACTGGCGCGCGAGCGTTGCCGCCACCACAGCAGCGGGCCGATGGCCACGGCCCCGCCGATGGCGGCAACCTGGCCGAGTGGCAGCAGCATGTCGTTCATCGGCCCGCCGTGTCCCAGCTTGCGCTGGCCTTCAGCAGTTTGCTGAGGTCGGCCTGCAACTTCTTGGGCTCGGGCTCGGCCGGCGCACGCTCCATCCAGCGGTTCATCGGGTCGATGATGAAGAAGTGATCACTGAGGCTGCGGCCCTCGGCGGGCTTGAGCCAGGCGGCCAGCTGCTCGGCGGGTACGCGCAGCACGGTGACCTCGGCGCCCTTCTGCGTCACGGCGGCCAGCACCTCGACGCGCGGCGTGCCGGTGTCGGGGATCAGCCAGAGCTTGTCGACACGCGGCCGCTCCTTGCCCAGCATCTCGCGCAGTTGGCGCTGCACGAACAGCTGGCGCTCGCAGGCGGCCGGGCAGTCCGAGCCCTGCACAACAGTCAACAGCCACTGGCCGCGCAGCGAGGCCGGCGTCACCGGCCGCCCCTGCAGATCGGTCAGCGGCAGGTCGGCCGGCATGTCGACGGCCGGCGCGATCAGCTCGCCGTAGGCCGAGCCGCTGGGCTTGACGACGTAGAAGGTGAAGTAGGACGCGACGACGGGCGCGGCGCACATCGCCAGCACCAGCAGCATCTTCCAGCGGCCGGCGCGCTGTTGAGGCACTGCACGCGGGTCAGGCAGGCTGTGCACCGCGAAGCTCAGCGGTTCAGGACTGCTGCTTGCGGAGCCGGGGGCGGACGAGTTGGAACCAGACATAGAGGACGAGGATCAGCGCGCAGAGCGCAAACCACTGAAAGGCGTAGCCATAGTGTTTGTGAAGGCCCAGCTCCGGCGCCGGCCAGTGGCGCAGCAGGCCATCTTCCGTGCTGGCGTCGGTCTGCACGACGGTCAGCGGCAGCAGCTTCAGGCCGGCTTCGGCACCAAAGGCCGCAGGGTCGAGATTCTGCCGGATCGCCCCGGTCGAGCCTTCACCCAGCTCATAAAGCCGGGACGGTGAAGCGGCCAGGCGCCCGATGACTTTGACCTCGCCGGCCGGCGCGGTCAGCGGCGGCAGCAGCTGGCGATCGACCGAGTGGCGCGGCGCCCAGCCGCGCTGCACGAGGATGGCATCGCTGCGGCCGGCAAGGCGCAGTGGCGTGACGACGAAGAAACCGACACGGCCGTCCATGGGACGGTTGTCGAGCCAGACGGTGTGATCGGCGACCCAGGTGCCAAGCAGCACGACGCGGCGGTGCAACTCGGCACCATCCAGTTCGGCATTGCCCAGGACGGGTCGCTCGGCTTGCACGTCGATGGCCGACTGCAGCTGACGCTTGTACGCGGCGCGGTCGAGTTGCCAGACGCCCAGTCGCGCCGTCACTGCGGCGCCGAGCAGCGCCGCCACCAACACCACCCAGCCGCGGCGACTCAACATGACGAAACCCGCAGCGGATAATCCCCGGTCATGAACTTCGTGATCCTGATCGCTTTCATCGGCATCCTCGGTGCGCTGGCCGCGGCGGGCTTCTTCATGCTGCGCAAGGGGCACGGCGACAAGCGCAGCCCGAGCATGGCGCGCGCGCTGGCGGTTCGCGTCGGCGTGTCGGTGGCGCTCTTTCTCGTCATCCTGTTTTGCTGGTGGATGGGCTGGATACAGCCGACCGGCGTGCCGCTGAGCAGCCGCTGAACTGCAACAAAAAAGCGCCGCTGGTGCGGCGCTTTGTCCTTGTTGCCGCGGTGCGCGACTTACATCCAGTAGACGACAACGTAAAGGCCCAGCCAGACCACGTCGACAAAGTGCCAGTACCACGCTGCGCCTTCGAAACCGAAGTGGCGGTCGGCCGTGAAGTGGCCCTTGTGCAGGCGGATGGTGATGAACAGCAGCATCAGCATGCCGACAAACACGTGGAAGCCGTGGAAGCCGGTCAGCATGAAGAAGGTCGAGCCGAACACGCCGGAGTTGAGCTTCAGGTTCAGATCCTGGTAGGCGTGGGCATATTCGAAGCCCTGCACAAACAGGAAAATCAGGCCCAGTGCCACGGTGATCCACATGAAGCCGATGGTCTTGGCGCGGTTGCCGGCGATCAACGCGTGGTGGGCGATGGTCAGCGTCACGCCCGAAGTCAGCAGCAGCGCCGTGTTGACGGTCGGCAGCGGCCAGGGGCCGATGGTCGAGAAGGGCTCGACGGTGCCGCCAGGGGCTGCGGTGTAGCCGGCCGCGGTGCTCGGCCAGATGGCCTTGAAATCGGGCCACAGGATGGAGTTCTCCAGGTTGCCCAGTTCCGGTACGGAATACACCCGCGCCCAGAAAAGCGCGCCGAAGAAGGCCGCGAAGAACATCACCTCCGAGAAGATGAACCAGCCCATGCTCCAGCGGAACGAGATGTCGATGCGGTCGCTGTAGAGGCCGGTCTCGCTCTCGTGGATGGCCTCGCGGAACCACTGCTGGAGCACGAAGGCCCAGAACAACAGCCCGCCGATCAGCGAATACATGCCCCAGCCGTGGCCGTTGATCCATTGGCCGGCGCCCAGGATGACGAAGAACAGGCCAATGGCGGCCCCGACCGGAAACCACGAGGGCGCCGGGACGAAGTAGTACGGGGTCTTGCCCGGGGTAGTCGCTGCCGACATATTGTTCTCCTAGTACTCGCTCGTTCTGAACTCTGTTGCGACCGGGTCGTCAGGCCCCAGCCACGCCGCTGCTGATGACCCAACGGACCAGCAACACCAGCACCAATACAAACAGCGCGGCGCCAAGCACGCCCGCAATGATCACGTGCACCGGGTTGAGCCTGGCCATGTCCTGCTCATGGTCCCGCCACCGGCGAACGCCGAAAAAACTCCAGGCCACGGCCGAGATCGTCTGGCGCAACGAGGCCTTGCGGCCCAGCGCGTCCTTGAAATCCTGGCCCGGCTTGTTCACAGCGCGGCCCCCGCACCCTTGGGGGCCTCGCCGACCTTGAACCCACCCTTGCCCGCCACCTCGAAGAAGGTATAGGACAGGGTGATGGTCCTCACGTCCTTGGGCAGCTTGGGGTCGATGACGAACACGACCGGCCACTGCTTGGTCTCGCCCGGCTGCAACGTGTACTCGTTGAAGCAGAAGCACTCCAGCTTGTTGAAATGCGCGCTGGCCTGCATGGGCGCGTAGCTCGGGATGGCCTGCGCGGCCATGGTGCGGTCCTGCTTGTTGCGGAATTCGTACATCACCTGGCTCAGCTGGCCCGGGTGCACCGTCATGTGCCGCACGGCCGGCTTGAAGTCCCAGGGGCCGCGCGCATTGGTGTCGAACTCCACCGTGATCTCGCGGCTGTAGTCGATCTGGCCGTTGCCGTTGGCCAGCCCCTTGTCCGCAGAGACCACCTGCCGTTCGGCCAGCGACAGCACATTGATGCCCAGCGCCCTGCAGATCGCATCGTAGAAATACACGAGCGAATAACTGAAGCCGAACATCAGCGTGACGATGACCAGCAGCTTCTTGAGCAGCTGATGGTTGTCGCGTTGCAGGGCCGTCAGAAAATTCATGTCAGCCGGCCAGCAACACGATCTTGGCGACGAAGCCGACCCCGAAGGCCAGCGCAATCGTCAGCAGGATCAGCCCCAGCCGCCGGTTGTTCTTGCGCTGCTCCGGTGTCATGGCGTTCAGGCAATGATCTTGGTGGCCGAAGCGTCCAGCTTGGGCGGGTTCTCAAAGGTGTGGAAGGGTGCCGGCGACGGCACTTCCCATTCCAGGCCCTCAGCGGCCTCCCAAGGCTTCTGCGTCGCCTTCTCACCCTTGCCGCGCATCATCGGCACGACGATGAACAGGAAGAAGTAGACCTGCATCAGACCGAAGCCGAAGGCGCCGACCGAGGCGATGGCGTTGAAGTCGGTGAACTGCATCGGGTAGTCGGCGTAGCGGCGCGGCATGCCGGCCAGACCCAGGAAGTGCATCGGGAAGAAGGTGATGTTGAAGAAGATCAGCGAGCCCCAGAAATGGACCTTGCCGCGGAACTCCGAATACATCACGCCGGTCCACTTCGGGCCCCAGTAGTAGACGCCGGCGAACAGCGCGTACAGCGAGCCGGCCACCAGCACGTAGTGGAAGTGGGCCACGACGTAATAGGTGTCCTGCAGCTGGATGTCGACCGGCGCCATCGCCAGGATCAGGCCGGTGAAGCCGCCCATCGTGAACACGAAGATGAAGCCGACCGCGAACAGCATCGGCGTCTCGAAGGTCATCGAGCCGCGCCACATCGTCGCCAGCCAGTTGAAGATCTTCACGCCCGTGGGCACCGCGATCAGCATGGTCGCGTACATGAAGAACAGCTGGCCCGTCACCGGCATGCCGGTGGTGAACATGTGGTGGGCCCAGACGATGAAGGACAGGATCGCGATGGAGGCCGTCGCATAGACCATCGACGCGTAGCCGAACAGGCGCTTGCGGGCAAAGGCCGGCACGATCTGGCTGATGATGCCGAAGGCCGGCAAGATCATGATGTAGACCTCGGGGTGGCCAAAGAACCAGAAGATGTGCTGGTACATGACCGGGTCGCCGCCGCCCGCGGGGTTGAAGAAGGCGGTGCCGAAGTGGCGGTCCGTCAGCGTCATCGTGATGGCGCCGGCCAGCACGGGCATGACGGCGATCAGCAGATAGGCGGTGATCAGCCACGTCCAGGCGAACATCGGCATCTTCATCAGCGTCATGCCGGGCGCGCGCATGTTGAGGATGGTCACGATGATGTTGATCGATCCCATGATCGACGAGGCGCCCATGATGTGCATCGCGAAGATGCCGGCGTCCATCGACGGGCCCATCTGCAGCGTCAGCGGCGCGTACAACGTCCAGCCCGCAGCGGGCGCGCCGCCGGGCATGAAGAAGCTGCCCACCAGCATGATGGCCGCGGGGATCAGCAGCCAGAAGCTGAAGTTGTTCATCCGCGCAAAGGCCATGTCGCCCGCGCCGATCTGCAGCGGGATCATCCAGTTCGCGAAGCCCACGAAGGCCGGCATGATGGCGCCGAACACCATGATCAGACCGTGCATGGTCGTGAACTGGTTGAAGAGCTCGGGGTTGAAGAACTGCAGGCCGGGCTGGAACAGCTCGGCGCGGATGCACAGCGCCAGGATGCCGCCGACCATCAACATCGCGAACGAGAACAGCAGGTAGAGCGTGCCGATGTCCTTGTGGTTGGTCGCGAATACCCAGCGGCGCCAGCCGGCGGGTGCGTGGTGGTCGTGGTGATCGTCGTGGGCGTGGCCGTCATGGCCCGCGTGAACACCGTGGGGGGGAAGCACTGCACTCATTTGGATTCCTCTTTTTCGGTGTTCGACTTACTTGCGCGCGGCCAGGACTTCGGCGGGCTGCACGATCTGACCCGTCTTGTTGGACCAGCTGTTCTTCGTGTAGGACGCGACTGCGGCGATGTCGGTGTCGCTGAGCTGCTTCCAAGCCGGCATGCCCTTGTCGACGATGCCGTTGAGCAAGATGGCAATCTGTTTGGATTTGTCCGCGTCCAGCACTACCGGCGAGCCGACCAGCGCCTTGATCGGACCGGCGCCGGAGCCGTCGGCCTTGTGGCATACCGCGCAGTTGGCGTTGTAGACCTTCTCGCCGCGAGCGATCAGGGCCGCCTGCTCCCAGACCTTGTTCGGGTCATCGGCCTTGGCAGCGATTTCCTTCTGCTTGCCTTCCACCCACTTGGTGTAATCCTCCGCGGACACGACCTTGACGTGGATGGGCATGTAGGCGTGCTCCTTGCCGCAGAGCTCGGCGCACTGCCCGTAGAAATCGCCGGTCTTCTCTGCGCGGAACCAGGTGTCGCGCACGAAACCGGGGATGGCGTCCTGCTTGACGCCAAAGGCGGGAACCATCCAGGCGTGGATGACGTCGTTGGCCGTGGTGATGATGCGGATTTTCTTGTCCACCGGCACGACCAGCGGGTTGTCGACCTTGAGCAGGTAGTCATCGACGGGCTCGGGGCGGCCCGAATCTGAAGCCTCGCGCTGTGCGGCGTCGAGCGTGGCCAGGAAGCCGATGCCCTCGCCCTCGCCCTTGAGATAGTCGTAGCCCCACTTCCACTGGTAGCCGGTGGCCTTGATGGTCAGATCGGCGTTGGTGGTGTCCTTCATCGCGACAACGACCTTGGTGGCTGGCAGCGCCATGGCGATGACGATCAACAGCGGCACGACGGTCCAGGCGATCTCGACGGCCACGCTCTCGTGGAAGTTGGCCGATACCGCGCCCTTGGATTTGCGGTGCTTGAAGATCGAATAGAACATCACGCCGAACACGGCGACGAAGATGACGAGGCAGACGATCAGCACGAAGTTGTGCAACCACATCTGCTCGGCCGCGATGCGCGTGACCGGCTCGTGCAGGTCGAGCTGATTGACGCCCGGGCCGCCCTTGAGGTCGTTCACCGCGAAGGCCGGGCCCGCTGCCAGGGCCAACGCCGCCGTGGCCCACATGGCCAAAGCGCGTGAGGCGCCGTGCACTCGTGCGTTCATCATCGTCATGGTTGTCACTTGGTTCTTTGAAGAGCCGGCCTTGCTCGTCCCCCAAAGTCGGATTTGGGAAGCAAGATCCGTGGATTGAGCCGGGTTTGTGCCCGTCTCCCTATGCGGCGCGGGATTTTAGCCCAGGCAACGCGAGCCCCGACTCGGGGCAGCGCAGGGCGTTCAGCCAGTGGTCCTTCCGCGGCGCAGCGTGGCGCGCATTGCATCAACGGACACATGGGTTTGCGCCGCCACCGCAAGTCGCGGCGGGGTCTTGAAAGCGTGGCCGAAGACCAGCTCGAGCGTCAACGCCAGCCGCCCCGTCTCGTCCCGAAGTGTGCCGAGTTCCGCCAGCAGCCGCTGACGCCAGGCGCGCCCGCGCAAGCCACCAAAACGCGTCGGCGCCAGGTTGCCGCCCAGCGCGCGCAGGTCAGCGAGCAGGCTTTCAGGGCTGGCCCAGGTCAGCCGCAGCGTCTGCTGGTCCATCACCGGGTCAGCGAAGCCGGCCTTGAGCACCAGGTCACCGATGTCGTGCATGTCCCACCAGTCCGGCGCGGGCCGGCCCCAACCTGCGCGGGCATAGACCTGGCGCAATTCAACGAAGCTGTCAGGCCCCAGGCAGGAGAACATGACGAAGCCCCCTACGGCGATGCTGGCCTGCCACGCGCCGAGCAGTGCAGGCAGGTCGGCACTGGCATGCAGGGCCATGTTGGACCACAACAGGTCGACCTCGGGCCGCGCCGGCAAGGCATCGACCTGGCCGGAGGGCGCGCCGCGCAGCTTGCGCCACCAACTTTGCGCACGGGCCTGCGCAGCGCGCGCCGCCATCACCGCATCGGCCTCATGCCACAGCACTAGCGCATTCGGGTAGGCGTGCCGCAAAAGTTCGGCACTTGCGCCCAATGCCGGCGACGCGTCCAGCACGCGGGCCGGCTGCAGTTTGATGAAGGACAGTCGCTCGGCCATGCGGCGTGCGACCTCGGCGTGCAGCCAGGGCGGCTGCGGCTCGCGAGCGAGGCGCCGGGCCTGATGGCGCAGCGCCGCAGCATCAAGGTCTTGAGGCCTCGGCCCCTTGTTTGAAGTAGGGGTCGATGCCGGCTCGCTCATGGGCCGATCAGTATATTGAGCCGATGTCCGAGCGCGCCCAGTCGGCACCGAAGCCCCCATTGATCGAGAAGGTGCTGTTGCGCTGCGCCGGCCAGTGCGCCGTCTGCCGCACCTGGAGCCACCAGACCATTTGCGAGGGCTGCCTGGCTCTGTACGCCAACCCCCAGACGCGTTGCTGGACCTGCGCGGCCCGCCTGCCGCTCGAACTCGCCGGCCGGCCCAGGCCGCTGTGCGGGCGCTGTCTGCGCGAGCCGCCGCCGCTGGACCGCAGCGTCGCGGCGCTGGACTACCGCTTCCCCTGGGACGGTCTGCTGCAGCACTTCAAGTACCACCAGGCCCTGGAACTGCGCGAGAGTCTGCTGGAGCGACTGAACTCGGCGCTGGACGCGGCCGAGGTCCGCGCGCCCGACTGGCTGTTGCCGGTACCGATGTCGAGCGAGCGGCTGCGCGAGCGCGGCTACAACCAGTCGCATGAACTGGCGCGGGCGCTGGCACGCCGGCGCGGCCTGCGCTGCGACCCCGAGCTGCTGCTGCGTGTGCGCCACAACGAACGCCAGGCCAGGCTCAAGCTGGAAGCCCGCGCCACCAATGTGCGCGGCGTCTTCGCCGTGGAACCGCTGCTTGCAGCGCGTCTGCGGGGCAGCAGCGTCGCGCTGCTCGACGACGTGATGACGAGCGGCGCCACGATGTTCGAGCTGGCCAGTGTGCTGCTTCAGGCCGGTGCCATGAGCGTGCAGGCCTGGGTCGTCGCGCGCACACCGGAACCCGGGGACTTGTGAGCCCCTCGCCCACGCTCGCACCGCTGGACGCGGCGAGCCTGGTCGGTCTTGCAGACCGCGCTGCGCCAGTGGCGCGCTCTTCGGCAGGCTCGTCGCGCCCGCGCATCGCCAAGCGGCCGGCTCCGGGGACCGGCTTCGGGACCAGCGGGATACTCTCGCCCCATGTTCCACATCGTCCTCGTCCATCCCGAGATTCCTCCCAACACCGGCAACGTCATCCGGCTCGCGGCCAACACCGGCTGCAGCCTGCATCTGATCGAACCACTGGGCTTCTCGATGGAAGACAAGCTGCTGCAGCGTGCCGGCCTGGACTATCACGAGTACGCCCGGGTGCAGCGGCATGCGGACTGGTCGGCGTTCCTCGCCGACGAGTCGCCCGACCCGACGCGGATGTTCGCCTTCACGACGCGCGGCAGCCGCCCCTTCGCCGAGGTGGCATGGCAGCCGGGCGACTGGCTGGTGTTCGGCAGCGAGACGGCCGGCCTGCCCGCGGCGCTGCGTGACGGCCTTGCGCTCGAACAACGCGTCAGGTTGCCAATGCGTGAAGGCCAGCGCAGCCTGAACCTGAGCAACAGCGTCGCTGTCGCGGTGTTCGAAGCCTGGCGGCAGAACGGTTACGCCGGCGGGGCCTGACCCTATTCTGCGCGGGCGTCACGCCCCATCAGCAACTCGACCGCCTCGGCCGCGCGCAGGCGGCCTTGCAGCAGCGCCACCATGGCTTCGGTGATGGGCATCTCCACGCCGGCATCGCGCGCCCGTGCAAGCACAGTCGGCGCGCTGTAGACGCCTTCCGCCACATGACCGAGCTGCTGCAGGATCTGCGGCAGCGCCAGGCCCTGGGCCAGCATCAGGCCGACGCGGCGGTTGCGGGACAGGTCGCCCGTCGCCGTCAGCACGAGGTCGCCAAGACCCGACAGACCCATGAAGGTCTCGGCCCTGGCGCCCAGGGCCAGGCCCAGGCGCAGCATTTCGGCCAGGCCGCGAGTGATCAGCGCAGCACGAGCGTTCAGCCCCGGCGCATCAGGCGCGACCGCGCTGAGCCCGTCGCAGACGCCCACCGCGATGGCCAGCACGTTCTTGACCGCACCGCCGACCTCGACGCCGGCCGGGTCGTTGGAGGTATAGACGCGCAGCCTGTCGCCGTGGAAGGCCTCGACAGCGGCCTGGGCCAGCGCAGCGTCCTCGCTGGCGGCAACCAGCGCCGTCGGCCGGCCGGCCGCCACCTCCTGCGCAAAGCTGGGGCCAGACAGCACGCCCACCTGCACTGCCCCCTGACCCGCGGGCCGCAGCTCGCGTGCGATCTCATGGCCCAGCCGACCGGTGCCGGCCTCGAAGCCCTTGCACAGCCACAGTACGCGCTGCGTCGATGGCAGCGCCGCCAGCGTCTCGCGCAGGCCCGACATCGGGGTGGCGATGATGGTCAGGCCGTCGGCGGCATGCGCAATCGCCTGCGCGCGATCGGCCGTCAGCGCCAGGGAAGCAGGCAGTTCGCTATCGGGCAGGTAGGCGGCGTTGCGGCGGCTGGCGCTCATCTGCTCGACGGCCGCCGCATCCCGACCCCACAGGGTCACTTGATGCCCGGCACCGGCCGCCTGCATGGCCAGGGCCGTGCCCCAGGCCCCGGCGCCAAGAACGCTGATCTTCATCGTCGTCATGCGCGGAGTTTCACCCAAGTAAAACGCCCCGCACGGGGCGGGGCGTCGTCGCGAGGCGAGCCTCGGTCCTCAATTGACGGCCTGGCCACCCTGGGCCGCGCGCTGGGCCTGCTGGGCTTCGAACATGGCCTGGAAGTTCACTTCCGTCAGCAGCACGGGCGGGAAGCCGGCGCGGGTGCAGACGTCCGACACGATGGCGCGCAGATAGGGATAGACCATTTGCGGACAGACGATGCCGAGGATGCCCTCGACCTGGTCCTGAGGCACGTTGCGGATCTCGAAGATGCCGGCCTGCTTGGCTTCCACCAGGAACAGCGTCTTGTCGCCGACCTTGGTGTTGACCGTGGCCGTCACGCAGACTTCGAAAATGCCGTCGGTGACGTTCTCGGCCGACAGCGTCAGGTTGATGTCGACCTGCGGCTGCTGCTGCTCCAGCAGGATGTGGGGCGCGTTGGGCTGCTCCAGCGACAGATCCTTCAGATACATGCGCTGGATCTGGAACACGGGGGTGCCTTCGGGGGCGGCGGCTTGGATCTCGTCGGCCATGGGAGTCTTTCTAGCGAAGCGTCAAACAAAAGCCCGCAGGCGTCGCGCTGCGGGCGGTGATGGATTATGGGCGAGGCCCCGTGACAAGCCGGCTCCGGCAATGTGGGGGCTTGCCCGGGCTTGAAATCACGCTGCCTGGAGCAAGGGCAGCAGCCCGCCCTTCTGGTCGAGGGCGATGAGGTCGTCGCACCCCCCGACATGGGTGTCGCCAATGAAGATCTGCGGCACCGTGCGGCGGCCGGTCCTGTCCATCATGGCCTGGCGTTCACTGGGGTGGAGGTCGACCCGAATCTCCTCGATCTGCGCGACACCGCGCTGCTTGAGCAGCATCTTGGCGCGCACGCAGAACGGACAAACCAGGGTCGTATACATCTTCACGGCTGCCATCTTGATCTCCTCATGCGGAAAGCCTTACGCGCTCTTCTCCACCGGCAAACTAGCCTCCCGCCAGGCCCTGAGGCCGCCGGCCAGCACCCGGGCCTTCTCGTAGCCCGCCTTGCGCAGCATGCCTGCAGCACGGCCGGCGCGTGCACCTGTCGGGCACACCAGCACCAGCGGCAGGGCCTTGTTGGACGGCAGCGACTTGTGGCCCTCGATCTGGCCCAAGGGGATATTGCGAGCGCCGACCGCATGGCCCTTGGCAAACTCCTCGGGCTCGCTGACATCGATCAGCACGCCCTTCTCGCGGTTGATCAGTTGCACCGCTTCGGCAGGGCCGACCGCTGCACCCTGTGAACCCGACACCACCAGGGGCCAGATGAGCATGCCGCCGGAGACCAGCGCGGCGACGATCAAAAACCAGTTCTCGATCAGGAAGTTCAAGCAAGCATCCCGTGTAATTCAACGAAGCCGGCGATTATCGCTGGGTCGGATAATCCGGCGCCTCCACCACCTGCGTGCCATCAGCCCATGTACAAGCTCGTCCTCATCCGCCACGGCGAATCGACCTGGAACCTGGAAAACCGCTTCACCGGCTGGACCGATGTCGACCTCACGCCGACCGGCGTCGAGCAGGCCAAGACGGCCGGCCGGCTGCTGAAGGAGGCGGGCTATGACTTCGACATCGCCTACACCTCGGTGCTCAAGCGCGCCGTCTGGACGCTGTGGCACTGCCTGGACCAGATGGACCGCACCTGGCTGCCGGTCCGCCATGCCTGGCGCCTCAACGAGCGCCACTACGGCGCCTTGCAGGGACTGAACAAGGCCGACATGGCCAAGCAGTACGGCGACGAGCAGGTGCTGATCTGGCGCCGCAGCTACGACACGCCGCCGCCGCCGCTGGAAGCGAACGACCCGCGCAGCGAGCGCAGTGACCGCCGCTATGCCGGCCTCGCCGAGGGCGACGTGCCGCTGACCGAATGCCTGAAGGACACCGTCGCCCGCGTGCTGCCGTTCTGGAATGAGGCCGTCGCGCCGACGATCAAGAGCGGTCAGCGCATCGTCATCGCCGCCCATGGCAACAGCATCCGCGCGTTGGTCAAGTACCTGGACAACATCGCCGACGACGCCATCGTGGGCGTCAACATTCCCAATGGCATCCCGCTCGTCTACGAGCTGGACGCCGACCTCAAGCCGATCAAGAGCTACTACCTCGGCGACGCCGAAGCGGCGGCCAGGGCGGCCGCGGCGGTGGCCAATCAGGGCAAGGCCTGATCCACGGCTGACTGAACCTCTGCCGCGCCGGGCCATTCGGGCCAGCGCCGCAGCACGGTCACCGTCGAGCCCCAGGGGGCCCAGCGAGCGGGGTCGGTCGGCCCCAGCACGCTGATCAGCCTGGCACCGACGCCGGCAGCCATGTGGGCCGGTCCGGTGTCGTTGGCCACGACGACGCCGGCCAGCTGCAGCAGCGCGCTGTAAACCCCCAGCGCCACGCCCTCCAGCGCCGTCGCCTGCGGATACAGCTGCCGGGCGCCCGCTGCTTCTGCCGGCCCCGGCACGATGACCACCGGGTGGCCGGCCGCCCGCAAGCGGCGCACGAAGTCCGGAAACGCCGGCCAGCTGCGGTCGAGGAACTCGACGCTGCCGTTGGCGAACGGGCAGATCAACACGAAGCGGCCCGGAGCGATGCCATGCGCTGCCAGCAGCGCCCGCGCCTGTTCGCGCTGCGCCTCGCCGACCCGCATGCCGACCTCCCCGGGCGCCTCGGCCTGGATGCCCAGGAAGTCGCTGGCCAGCTCCCAATACTCGAGGAGCACGTGCCGGCCCTCGCGGCGCGGGTGGCCGCGCTTCAACAGCCAGCTGCGGCCATCGCCCACGTGGCCCTCGGCCCGCAGGCCGGCCAGGCGCGCATCCAGTGCGGCCGAGAAGGCATAAGGGAACAGCAGGGCGTTGGAACGCTTGTCGAAGCCCGGGTCTTCGGCCCGACAGCGCCGCCGCAACTCGCGCAGCTGGGCGACGCGCTCGCGCAGCCCCTGGGGCCGCACGTGCACCGCCCAGCCCTCGGCCTGAAGCAGCTCCCGCGCCCAGCCCTTGCCGACCAGCTCGAGCCTGTAGCCATGCTGCGCCAGCAAGCGCAGCGCCGGCAGGCTCAGCACCGTGTCACCGACGAAATTGCGCAGGCGGACGATCAAGGGGCGGGCTTTTATCATCGGCAGATCATCCAAGTGGCACGAGATTTTCCACTTCAGTCATGAATTCACTGCCCTCCTCCGCCGACGTGCTCGCCATGCACGACGCGGCCCTGCTCTGCGCACCTGCGCCGGTCGACGCCCGCGATCTGCGCGGCTACATCGCCGCCAACCACTTCCACAACCGCTGCCTCTGGACCCAGGAAGACCTGGCCCGGCGCACCCAGGCACCGGACGCGGAGATCGTCGCGAACAAACGTGCCATCGACCGCCACAACCAGGCCCGCAACGACGCGGTCGAGCGCATTGACGAGCTGCTGCTGTCGGCCCTCGGCCTCGTTGACCCGGCGACGATTGCCAGCGCACTGCCGCGCTCGACGGTGCCGCCGGGCGCCAGGCTGAACAGCGAGACCGCCGGCTCGATGTTGGACCGCCTATCCATCCTGAGCTTGAAGATCGCCTCGATGCGCGAGCAGACCCAGCGCGACGACCTCGACGACTGGCGTCGCCAGGCCTGCGGTGAACGCCTGGCCCGCCTCATCCAGCAGCGTGCCGACCTCGGCCGCTGCTATGACGAGCTGCTGGCCGACGCCCGCGCAGGCCGGGCCTACTTCAAGGTCTACCGTCAGTTCAAGATGTACAACGACCCACGGCTGAATCCGGCGCTGGCGGCCGAGTCCCCGTGACGACTCGGCAGCTTGCGGCCAACCTCGACTGGCTCTACGCAGAGCACGCCTACCTCGACCGCATGCAGGCTGCGCGCGCCGACGGCTTCGGCGCCGTCGAGCTCCAACAGCCGCATCTGCATGACATCGAGGCCCTGGCCTCGCGGCTGGCCGGCCTGAGCGTCGTGCTGATCAACGCGCCTGCCGGCGACTGGGCGGCAGGCGACCGGGGCTTTGCGGCCCTGCCCGGCCGCGAGGCTGCGTTCCGCGACACGACGCTGCGCGGCCTGGACCTGGCCGCTCGCCTTGGGGCGGCCAGCGTGCATCTGCTGTCGGGCGTTGCCGAGGACACGCCTGAAACGCGCAGCACGTGGCTGGCCAACCTTGCCTGGGGGGCCGCGCAGTCGCCGCTGCCGCTGGTCGTCGAGCCCATCAACCGGCGTGACATGCCGGGCTACTTCCTGCACCGCCAGGCGCAGGCATTGGCCCTGCTCGATGCGCTGAATTCGCCACGCGTGCAACTGCAGCTCGACCTCTACCACTGCCGCGTCGCCGAGGGCGGCGAATCGCTGAGCCATCTGGCGCGGGCACTGGACCTCGGCCGGCTCGGCCATGTGCAGGTTGCCGGTGTCGCGGGTCGCCATGAGCCGGCAGCTGGCGAATACGTTGACGAGTTCGCGCTGCTGGACGAGCGCGCCTGGCCCGGCGCCATCGGGCTGGAGTACCGCCCCCGCGGCGCGACCTCGACAGGCCTAGCTTGGCTTACAGCCGCGCGCTGATCGCGCCGCGCAGCGTTTCACCCAACACACGGCGGTCCTGCCCGGCGGTCGCCACGCTCGGCAGGATTTGCACGTCCAGCCCCAAGCCGCGCGCCGTCGCAATGGCCCACAAGCTCTGCGCCAGCGTCATGTCGCCGATGAAGCGCGCCGCTGTGCTGAAGCGCTCGCCCGGCTCATGCCAACGCAACACGACCGGGAGCACCGGCGCGCCCGTGGCCACGGCCGCCTGCAGCAGGTTGGCATGGAAGGGCAGCAGCTCGGGGCCCGCACCGGTCGTGCCCTCGGGGAAGACCGCCACGCAGTCGCCCGCCTGCAGCGCCGCGGCCGTCTGGTGGACGACGCGCAGCGCATCGCGCTTGCTGCTGCGTTCGATGAAGAGGGTGCCGGCACCCACGACGAGCTCGCCGACGACGGGCCAGTGCTTGACGTCCGCCTTGGACACGAAGCGTGCCTGCGGCAGCACGGCGTGGATACCGGCGATGTCCAGCCAGGACACATGGTTGGCCACCAGCAGGTGACCTTGCGGCGGCGCGTGGCCCGAGGCCGTCAGCTCGATGCCGAGGATGCGCAGCGTCCTGGCCGACCACCAATGGATGCGCTCATGGCGCTGCGCCGCCGTCATGTGCCGGAAGCGCCGGCGCACGATCCAAAGGCCGTGCAGGACGTGGGGCACCAGGCGCGCGAGGCGCCCCACGCCCCTCAAACCGGCTCTCATGCGGCTTCGTAGGCGATGTGGCCGGCCACCAGCGTGCAGCGCACGCGCGCCGGCAGCTCGAAGCCGCTGGACGAGAACGCGAACGGCGTGTGCTTGCCCTGGCTGGCCAGCGCCTCGGGCGTGACCGCCCAGCTTGCTGCCGCATCGAAGACGCAGACGTCGGCCACGCCGCCTTCGACCAGGCGGCCCGCGCTGGCCGACAGCGAGCCGAGCGCACTGCCGAGCACGCGCACCGGCTCGGCGGTAACGACGGCGAGCGCGCGTTGCAGCGGCAGCTTGGCGTCGTGGGCCCAGCGCAGCGCCAGGCTCAGCAGCAGCTCCAGCCCGGTCGCGCCCGGCGTGGCTTCGGCGAAGGGCACGGCCTTCTCATCGGTCGTCACGGGCATGTGGTCGGACACGAGGGCGTCGATGGTGCCGTCCGCCAGCCCTGCGCGCAGCGCGTCACGGTCGCGGCCCTGGCGCAGCGGCGGCGTCAGGCGCATCGCGGAGTCGAAGTAACCGATGTCGACGTCGCTGAGGTGCAGCGAGTTGATGGACACATCCGCCGTGACGGGCAGGCCTTCGCGCTTGGCGGCGCGCACGATCTCGACGCCGGCGGCGCTGGACAGGCGGCACAGGTGGACGCGGGCGCCGGTCGCGCGGACCAGCTCGAACAGGGTGTGCAGGGCCACCGTCTCGGCGCTGACGGGCACGCCGGACAGGCCCAGGCGCGTGGCCACCGCGCCGCTGGCCGCCACGCCGCCGCCGAGGTAGGCATCCAGCGGGCGCAGCCAGACCGTGTAGCCATAGGTGGCCGCGTACTGCAGCGCGCGGCTCAGCACCAGCGTGTCCTTGATCGGCACCTCGGCCTGCGAGAAGCCAATGCAGCCGGCCTCGGTCAGCTCGGCCATCTCCGTCAGCGCGGTGCCGCTCAGTTGGCGCGTCAGCGCACCGAGCGGGAAGAGGCGGCAGCGGCTGAGCTTGCGGGCGCGGAACTTCAGCATCTCGACCAGGCCCGGCTCGTCCAGCACGGGGTCGGTGTCGGGCGGGCAGACCAGGCTGGTCACGCCGCCGGCTGCGGCCGCCGCGAGTTCGCTTTCCAGCAGGCCTTCGTGCTCGTGGCCGGGCTCGCGCAGGCGGGCGCACAGATCGACCAGGCCGGGCGCGACGATAAGGCCGCTGGCGTCCACGGTGCGGTCGGCATTGAAGTCGCCCACATCGCCCAGGTGGACGATGCGGCCGTTGGCGATGGCGACGTCGCCGATGCGGTCGAGGTCGGAGGCCGGATCAACAAGTCGGCCGTTCTTGATGAGGATCTTCACTTGCAGCACTCCCTTGCATAACCACTCAAGGCGCGCGCAGCGTCGCCGCCCGTCCAGTGACTCCCGCCGATCCGGCTCTGCCGGGCGGCCGGGAGTGCCCCCTTGAGGGGGTGGCGCGAGGCGCCGCGGGGGTGGGCCTTTCTCATGCTTCGTTCCCGGCGAGGATGGCCATGACAGCCATTCGGACAGCGATGCCGAATGTCACTTGAGGAAGGATCACGCTGCTCTTGCCGTCGGCCACTTCGGACGCGATCTCGACGCCGCGGTTGATCGGCCCCGGATGCATGACGATGGCGTCGGGCTTGGCCAGGGCCAGCTTGTCGGGCGTCAGGCCGAAGTGCTTGAAGAACTCGCCGCTGCTGGGCAGCATGCCGCCGTTCATGCGCTCGTTCTGCAGGCGCAGCATGATGACGACGTCGGCGTCCTTCACGCCCTCGTCAAGGCGATGGCAGACGCGCACGCCCATGTCGCGCAGGTCGCCGGGCACGAGGGTCTTGGGGCCGACCGCGCGGATCTCGGGCACGCCGAGGATGGACAGCGCATGGATGTCGCTGCGGGCCACGCGCGAGTGCACGATGTCGCCCACGATGGCGACAGTCAGGTTGCGGAAGTCCTGCTTGAAGTGCCGGATCGTGTACATGTCCAGCAACCCTTGAGTCGGGTGGGCATGGCGGCCGTCGCCAGCGTTGACGACGTGGACATGGGGCGCGCAGTGCTGGGCGATCAGATGTGGCGCGCCGCTCTCGCTGTGGCGCACGACAAACATGTCGGCGTGCATGGCGCTGAGGTTGGCGACGGTGTCCAGCAGGGTCTCACCCTTGGCGGTGGAACTGCGAGCGATGTCGAGGTTGATGACGTCGGCGGACAGGCGCTTGGCAGCGATCTCGAAGGTGGTGCGGGTGCGCGTGCTGTTCTCGAAAAAGAGGTTGAACACCGACTTGCCGCGCAGCAGCGGCACCTTCTTGACCTCGCGATCATTGACCGAGAGGAAGCTGCCGGCGGTGTCCAGGATCTGCTCGATGACCGCGCGCGGCAAGCCTTCGACAGACAGCAGGTGAATGAGTTCGCCGTGCTTGTTCAGCTGGGGGTTGCGTTTGCTGAGCATTACTTGACCTCGAAGGCAAATCGGCCGTCGTCAGCACGCGCAAGGCGCAGGCTCTGGCCCGCAGAGAGCGTGACGCGGGCTGCGGAGAACGCCGGCTCGATGGGCAGCTGCCGCCCACCGCGGTCCACCAGCACCGCCAGCTGCACGCTGGCCGGGCGGCCGAAGTCGAACAGCTCGTTGATGACGGCCCGCGTCGTGCGGCCGGTGTAGAGCACGTCGTCGATCAGCAGGATGTCGCGGCCGTTCACATTGAAGGGCAGCGAGGTGTGGTCGGCCTTGGCGAGGCCGCGCGAGCCGAAATCGTCCCGGTGCAGCACGCTGGAGATGACCCCCGCGTCGGCCAGGCCCAGGTCCACGGCCAGCCGCTCGGCCAGCCAGGCGCCGCCGCTCCAGATGCCCACCAAGGCGGTGTCGGCGGTCAGCAGTCGCTGCACACCGCGTTTGAGCTCGAGGTAGAGGGCCTCGGCGTCGAGCAGCAGTTCACTCATGGATGTTCCCGGAAGAATTGTTCGAGGATGAGAGCGGCTGCGGCCGCATCGACATCGTGGGCGCCTTCCGCCTCGGCCTCGACGCTGGTGTAGCGCTCGTCCACCTCGAAGACCGGCAGATGGTGACGCCCGGCCAGGCGGCGGCCGAAGTTCTGCGCCTTGGTCGTCATCGTGTGCGGCGCCCCGTCCGGGTAGCGCGGCACCCCGATGACCAGGGCGTCGGGCTGCCAGGTCTTGATCAGCGCGGCGATGGCCGCGAAGTCGCCGCTCCTGACCGTGCCGCGCGGCTCGGCGGCGCCCAGCAGGCGCGTGCCGGACGCCACGCCGATGCGGCGGGTGCCGAAATCAAAAGCCAGGAAGGACTGATGGGCCGCAGAAAGGGTTGCTGCCATCTCAGCAGCCCAGGCGGCCGGATTGGGGCCGAGCGCCGGGCCGCCCCAAGCCGGCCCGTTGGGCGATGTTGACCGGGCTCCGAGCCCGGTCAATCGCCGTCCCCTCGGGGGACCGACTGGGCTGGCCCGCGTTCAGCGGAGCAAGACCGGGCGAGGGGCTCATGCATGCCCCGCGTCCGAGCTGAGCATGCGCGGGTCCACGCCCAGCAGCGCCAATGCGCGCTCGTAGCGCAGCTCTGCCGGGGTGTCGAAGATGATGGCCGGCGAGGCGTCCACGGTCAGCCAGCCATTGCGGCCGATTTCCTCTTCGAGCTGGCCGGCGGCCCAGCCGCTGTAGCCCAGCGTGACGAGGATCTTCCTCGGCCCGGCGCCGTTGGACAGCGCCTCCAGCACGTCGCGGCTGGTGGTCATCTCCAGGCCGCCGGGCACGGCCAGCGTCGCGTTGTAGTGGCCGCCTTCCTCGTCCAGCGGCTCGTGCAGCACGAAACCGCGATCCGTCTGGACCGGGCCGCCGTAGAAGACCGGACTGCCCGCCAGCGGGTCGGCAGGCGGGTTCAGCTCGACTTTCTCGAACAGGTTGCCCAGCGTCAGCGCGATGGGTTTGTTGATGACGAGGCCCAGGGCTCCGTTGTCGTTGTGTTCGCAGAGGTAGACCACCGTGCCTGCGAAGGCCTCGTCGGCCATGCCAGGCATGGCGATGAGGAATTGGTTGGTCAGGACGATCCGGTCGGCAGGCATGGGCGGCATTTTATTCTTTGGGTATGAATCCCTCCCCTGACCGCCTCGACCGCGCCTTGGTCTGGTTCCGTCGCGACCTGCGCGTGGACGACAACGCGGCCCTCTACCAGGCGCTCGAAAGTGCGAGGCAGGTGTTCTGCGCCTTCCTCCTGGACCGCGACATCCTCGCCGCCCTGCCCCGCGCGGACCGGCGCGTCGAGTTCATCCTCGGTGCCCTGCAGGTGCTGGACGAGGACCTGCGCAAACTTGGCGGCGCACTGATCGTTCGGCATGGCTTTGCGGCGGACGAGATACCGCGTCTGGCCGCCGAACTGGGCGTACAGGCGGTTTTCGCCAATCACGACGACGAGCCGCAGGCGCTGATGCGCGATGCCCAGGTGGCCGACCTGCTGAAGACTACGAACGCCGAACTGCGCACCTTCAAGGACCATGTCGTCTTCGAGCGCCGCGAGGTGATGACGGCCGCCGGCGGTCCTTATGGCGTGTTCACGCCCTACAAGAACGCCTGGCTGCGCAAGGTCGACGGGTTCTACCTGAGCAGCTACCCGGTCGAGCGCCACACGCATGCGCTCGCCAAGACCGCGCTGGCAACCGGCGTGCCGACGCTGGAAGACATCGGCTTCAAGCCGGCCGGGCTGACCGGTCACGTCGGCCAGGGCAGCCGCGGCGCTGCGGCGCTGCTGGACGATTTCCTCGACCGCATCGCCGACTACGACAAGGCGCGCGACTTCCCCGCGGTCAAGGGGCCGAGCTATCTGAGCGTGCACCTGCGCTTCGGCACCGTGTCCGTCCGCCGCCTGGCGCGCATCGCCCACCAGTTGATGCAGGGGGGCGACCATGGCGCGGAAGTCTGGCTGTCGGAGCTGATCTGGCGCGACTTCTATCATCAGGTCATGCACCACCATCCGCATGCGATGACGGGCGCCTTCCGGCCCGAGTACGACGCCATCCGCTGGGAGACCGGCGCCGCCGCCGACGCCTTGTTCGCTGCCTGGTGCGAGGGCCGCACCGGCTACCCGCTGGTGGACGCCGCGATGCGCCAGCTCAACCAGACCGGATACATGCACAACCGCCTGCGCATGGTGACGGCCAGTTTCCTGACCAAGGACCTGGGGCTGGACTGGCGGCGCGGCGAGGCCTATTTCGCGCTGCAGTTGCTGGACTACGACCTCGCGGCCAACAACGGCGGCTGGCAATGGGCCAGCAGCAGCGGCTGCGACGCCCAGCCGTACTTCCGCATCTTCAACCCCACCAGCCAGAGCGAGAAGTTCGACGCCGAGGGTCGCTTCATCCGCCGTTATTGCCCGGAGCTGGCCGACCTGCCCGCCAAGGCCATCCACGAGCCCTGGGCGCGTGCGCCGCTGCAGATGCAGGGCAGTGGCTATCCCCGCCCCATCGTCGACCATGCCGTGGCGCGTGAACGCACGCTGGCGCGTTACGCCGTCGTCAAGAGCCGCGCGACCTGAGCCTGCCGGCGAGCCGGGTCAGAACAGCTCGACGTCGCTGAGCTGTGCCGATTCCTTGATCACGCCGCTGGCCACCAGGGCCGCGTAGTTGTGGACCTGGTTGCGACCGTGGCCCTTGGCGTGATAGACGGCCTTGTCGGCCCGCTCGAAGGCGTCGGCGGGGCCATCGCCCGGGCGGACCTCGGTGAAACCGATGCTGACCGTGATGCGGCCGACCTGGGGAAAGGCATAGCGCTCGGTGTTCAGCCGCAGGCGCTCGAAGGCCTCGCCGGCGTGGACTTCCTCGTCGCAGCGCATCAGCACGACGAACTCCTCGCCGCCGAAGCGGTAGAGCATGTCGTGGAAGCGGAAGGAGCCGCGCATCAGCCGCGACAGCAGCAGCAGCACCTCGTCGCCGATGAGGTGGCCGAAGCGGTCGTTGACGGTCTTGAAGTGGTCGATGTCGATGACGCCCAGCACATAGTGCTGCACCGCCGTCTCGTGCCGGCGGTCCTCGGCCTCGTGCTGGGTGTCGGGCCGCGTCGGAATGTCCGACAGCACCTTGAGGAAGCTCTCGTCGAAGGTCTTGCGGTTGAGCAGGCCGGTCAGGGTGTCGCGCTCGGAGTAGTCCAGCAGGCCCTGGAAGTTGTGATAGATCCGCAGCACGCTGCTGACCATGCGCTGCGCACCGGTGCCGAGGCGGCGCGTGGACAGGATCTCGATGACGCCGACGACATCGCGGTCGGTGGCAATCGGGAAGAGATACAGCCACTGGCCGCCCTGGGCCACCTGGGTCACGCTGCGGCTGCGCATCGCCTCCAGGCGCAACGGATGGTCGCTCCCCTTCGGCAGGTTCGCCGGCTTGGCCCACAGTGGGTCGGCCGACGCGACGGCATCGCCGGCACGCAGATGGGCCCGCGTCAGCCAGCGTTCCTCGCCGGGCTCGCCGATGCTGCGGTAGATCGCCACGGACTCTGGCTCGAGCAGGTCGCGCAACGCCATGACGAGGGTGACGTCCATGACATCCCGGTCACGAAAACCGGTCAGCTCGGCGAGGTGGTCGACTACCTGTGACATCTCGATGCTCAGGCCGCCAGTGCCTGCTGCGTGTACTGGTGGATCAAGCCCAGCAGCTGTTCCTCGTCATACGGCTTGCCGAGGTAGTGATCGACCCCGAGTTGGGCGGCGTAGTCGCGGTGCTTCTGCGCGATGCGCGAAGTGATCATGATGACGGGCAGCGGGGCCAGGCGCGAATCGGCGCGCATATTGCGTACCAAATCGAAACCATCCATGCGGGGCATTTCGATGTCCGACAGTACCACCGACGGCAGTTCGTCGGCCGACAGCTTCTCCATCGCATCCAGGCCGTCCTTGGCCAGCATGACGCGGAAACCGACACGCTCCAGCAGGCGCTGGGTCACGCGACGCACCGTCAGGGAATCGTCGACCACCATGACCAGCGGCGCCTGGGACAAGGTCTCCACCACCGGGGCGGCGCGCTGCGCCGTCGGGGACTGCGACTGGACGTGGGCCGCCGCCAGGCGCGCCTGGGCGTCGATGCCATACCAGTCCGCCAGCGCCACGACGTTGTAGATCAGCGCGACTTCGCCGGAGGCCAGCAGACTGATACCCGCCAGGCCAGGCACGCGGTTGAGCTGGGCGCCCAGGTTCTTGACGACGACTTCCTGGTTGCCAACGACCTCGTCGACGTGCAGGGCCAGCGCCCCCTGGGCGCTGCGCACCAGCACGACGTGCGTGTGCTTGCCATGCACGTGGCCGCGGCCGGCGTGGCCGAGCAGGCCGCCCAGCCAGTAGAAGGGCATCTCGGCGCCGCCATGCTGCAGCTTGCCGGTGGCATAGGCCGCCTCGACGGCATCGACCGGCACGCGCTGCACCGAGGACATCAGCGCCGCCGGCACGGCGACGACCTGGTCGGCGCTCTTGAGCAGCACGACCTGGGTCAGCGCCGTCGTCAGCGGCAGGCGCAGCAGAAAGCTGGTGCCCTGACCGGCCGTCGACGCGGTCTCGATGCTGCCGCCGAGCGTGCCGACCTCGGCACGCACGACGTCCATGCCGATGCCACGTCCGCTCAGCTCGGTGACCTGGCTGGCCGTCGAGAATCCTGGCGCGAAGATCAGGCGCTTGAGCTGGGCGTCGTCGGGCTCGGCGTCGGCCGAGATCAAGCCGAGCTGCAGGCCGCGCTCGCGGATGCGTTGCAGGTTCAGGCCAGCGCCGTCGTCGGCGAAGTTCAGCAGCACTTCGTTGCCGTGCTGGCTGACTTCGATGCGCAGCGTGCCGACCGGATCCTTGCCGGCCGCCGTGCGCACCTCGGGGGTCTCGATGCCGTGGGCGACGCTGTTGCGCAGCAGGTGCTCGAAGGCACCGGCCGTGCGTTCCAGCACCGAGCGGTCCAGCTCGGTCTGGCCACCGGTGATCTCCAGCTTGACCTGCTTGCCGCTGTCGCGCGCGGCCTGGCGCGCGACACGGTGCATGCGCTCGCCGATGGAGTCGAAATCCACCAGCCGAGTGCGCAGCAAGTCGTCCTGCAGCTCGCGTGTCAGCCGCGACTGCGCGGCCAGCTCGTCTTCGCCGGTCTGGACGTTGCGGCCCAGCGTGCGTTGCAGCGTCGCCACGTCACCGACCGACTCGGCCAGCATGCGGGTCAGTTCCTGGAAGCGGGTGTAGCGGTCGAACTCCAGCGGGTCGAACTCGCGACCGCCCTGCTGCGCCAGCTCCTGCTGGGTGTGCATCTGGGCCTCGGCCTGCAGCTCCAGCTCGCGCAACTGGGCGCGCAGGCGCTCCAGGTTGTCGTCCAGGTCGAGCAGCGCGACCTTCATCTGCGTCAGCTCGGACTCCATCCGCGCGCGGCGGATGCTGACCTCGCCGGCCTGCGTGGCCATGCGCTCCAGCAGGCTGCCGCGCACGCGCACCAGGGCCTGACCGATCGCCAGGTTGTCGCTGCCGGCGGCCACCTCGGCGGTGTCGGTGAAGCGGCTCCAGTCGATCTCGCGGGCGGATTCGACCGGCCTGTCGGCGACGGCGGGCACGGCCGGCTGGGCGGCCACGGCCACTGGCGCGCGCGCCTCGACAGCTGGCGCCTCGGCGACGGGAGCGGGCGGCGGCGCGGCCATGACGACGGGAACGACCGGGGTCACCGGCGAGCCCGCACCCGTCAGGCTGCGACCGAGCGCCTCGAAGGCATGCTCCAGCGCGTCGCCCTCGTGCTGCAAGGCCTGCACCTGCGCGCGGTCCGCGCTGCCGGCGCGCAGCAGCGCTTCGATGGCCGATTCAAGGTGGTGGGCCTGCTCGCCCAGGCGCATGGCACCGGCCAGGCGGGCGCCTCCCTTGAACGTGTGCAGCGCGCGCATGCAGGCGTCGGAGCGACCCAACTCGCCCGGATGGGCCAGCCAGTCGCGCAGCGCACCATGCAGCTGCTCCATGAGGTCGCGGCCTTCTTCCTCGAAGATCGGGTAGAGGTCGGGCTCGATGTTGTCGGGCATGCCCGGCTCGGGCTCGGGCCCCAGGTCAGGCAGTGCGGCAACAGCGGGCGCTGGCACGTGCGCTGGCTCGGCGAGCGGCTCAGGCTGAGGTTCGGGCTCGGCTGCCGCCTCCGGCACGGTGTCGGGCTCGGCCTCGGTTTCAAACAGGGCCCCCGGTTGCGTCAATGTCTCGGCGGGCGCGGCATCGCTGAGGTCGACGACCAGCTCGGGCAGTTGACCCGGCTCGGTGGGCAAGGCGTCCAGGCCACCTGCGCTGGTGTCATGCGAGGCTGGCGCCGGCAGCTCGTCGAGGGACGCAGCCGCAGTGAAAGCCTCTTCCTGCGGCTCGTAGGCGTGCAGGCGAAAGACCAGGTCGGGATCGTTGGGGTTGAGGAAGCCGGCGGCGAACTGGTGCAACAGGCGGCGGATGTCGTCGGCAGCGCGCACGAACAGCTCGGCATCGGCCACCTCGTAGCGCACCGCGCGCTGGGCGCGGCCGAGGGCATGCTCCAGCTCACGAGCCAGGCTGGAAAGCTCCTCATAGCCAACGGTGGCGGCATTGCCGGCCAAGGCATGGGCCTGCACCTCGCAGCTCGATGGCACGGGTTCGCTCAGCTCAGCGGCCCATTCGGCCAGGCCAATGGAGAGCTTGCGCGACAGCTCATCGGCCTCATTCAGGAAGATGTTGAACAGCGCGATGCTGATGCGCAGCGGACCGATGAGCTTGAAACCCTCGTCGGTATCGGCGTCATCGTCCGGTCCGGCTGCGGGCTGCGCCTGGTCGGCGGCGGCCTCGTTGTCGACGACCAGCCGGGGCAGGGCCAGCGTGGATTCCTCGGGCCGGCTGAGCGGCTCGCCCGGGTCGGCAAGGTCGGCCAACGGCTCGACCGGCAGCACGATCTCGGGCTCGTCCAGGTCCAGCGTCAGGCCGAAGTTGGCCAGCGTCTGCTCCTCGTGCGGCGGGGCAGGCAGCGGCGAAGGTTCGGTCGGCGCATGGGTGGCGAAGTCGATGGTCTCGTCGATCGGCAGTTCGGTCGGCGCGAAATCGAGCGTGACGTCGGGCAGGCCGAGAGCCGCGATCTCCTCGGCGGTGGCCGGCTCGCCGAGTTCGAGGACGAAGTCGGGTACCAGCGGCGGCGCCTCGTCCAACGCAAACGGGATCGCGGCTACGACGGGCTCGGCAGCCAGATCGGCCATGGCTTCGGGCGCGTGCTCGAAAGCTTCCGGCTGCGCCGCGCTGTCTGGCGCCGCTGCCATGCCGTCGGCTTCCACGGGCCAGCCCAGGGGCAGGGCTTGACCATGCAGGCGCAGGGAATCGGCACTGCGGCGCACCGGGTCGGGCAGGCTGTGGCCGGCCTCGGTGCCAGCGATCTGGCCGCGCCAATGATCAAAGTAGTCCAGCGCCTGGGTAGTGAAATCGAGCAGCGCCGCGTCTGCCAGCGGCGAGGCCTCGGACAGGCGCGCGTTGTAGAGCTGCTCACAGGCCCAGGCGGCTTCGCCGAAGGGGTCCAGGCCGACCATGCGGGCGCTGCCCTTGAGCGTGTGGAAGGCGCGGCGGACGATGGTCAGCTGGCCGTGCTCGGCCGGCTGCTCGCGCAGTGCGGCCAGCGCGGCGCGCGCGTTGGCGATGACCTCGTCGGCCTCCTCCAGGAAGATCTCGCGCATCTCCGGGTCGTCCGCGACGCTGGGCGCCGCAGGCGCCTGTGCTGAGACGGACGCCGGAACGGGCGCGGGCTGGGACAGATCCACGTCGGGCAGGCTGAGGTCGGGCAGGTCCAGGCTGCCGAAGTCGATGCGCAGGGGTTGCGTCTTGTCCATCGCGGGAGCGACTTCAGGCTCCAGGTCGACATGGAAGCCGCTGGCCTCGAAGTCAGGCAGCTCGACGGCGCCTTCGCGACGACCCATGACGGCGTCCAGGCGGCCGCTGGCCTCGTCGAACTGGAACATGCGCTTGGCCAGCTGCGGCTGCACGCTGAGCATGTCGATGAGGAAGCCGAGAGCGCCGAGGTTGTTGGCCAGGCGCTCGAAGACGCCGCGGGCGCCGGCGCGCTCGAAATCGATCTCGGTGCTGGCCAGGCTGTCGACCTCGTCGCGCATGCGCACGGTGGCCTGGGCGGCCTGGTCCAGGCCGAGCACGCTGAGCACGCCACGCATGGCCTGCAACTGGCCGGGCACGGGGATCAGCAGCTCACGCCGGGCCGGATCGCGGAAGTATTCGTCGCACTGCTTCTCGACTTCGGACAGGCTGGCGCGGAGCTCGTGCACGACGCTGCCCAGGGTCTGGCGGTCGGAGACGCGGCGGTACAGGTCCTCCATCCAGTCTTCCAGCGGCTCGGCCGGCTGACCGTGGGCGACGGCCTCGACGCGACGCGCCAGGCGGCGCACGCGGTCGGCCTGCTCGGGCTGGTCGAAGGCGGCGTCTTCGAGCGCGGCCTCGACATAAAGCAGGCTGGTGGCGACTTCCATCGCCAGCGCTGGCGCAGGCGTGCTGCGCGAACGCAGCGTGGCCACGACGGCGCGTTGCAAGGTCTGGGCCAGCACCTCGCCACTGGGGAACAGGCGGGTCAGCGAATCGGCCAGCGCAGCGAACTGTTCGTCCAGGCCGGTCAGGCGGTGCTGGTCGCCTTCGGCGGCGCTGGACCAGCTTTCCTTGGCGGCGATGACGCGGCGCTTGGCCTGGGTGACCCAGGCGGGGTCGATGCGGCCCAGGCTGTCGTCTTCGTAGTCGCCGACCTGCTCTTCGCTCAGGCGATAGGCCTCGTGCACGGCCGTCAGGCGCGGGCCGGCGCCCCGGGTGACGCGGCATTGGGCGCAGAAGAACAGCAGGTCCTGGGCGAGGCGCTCCCGCTGCGGGTCGGCCTGATCGCCCTGTTCGACGACGCGCAGCTCATGCAGCAGCTTCGAACCCAGTCGCTTGGTGTAGCCGTCACTGGGAATCAGCCTCAGCGCCTGACCTTCAAAGACCGCGGCGGCCAGCTGCCACAGCGTGCGCGAGCTGCCAGCAGGCAGCGTGGCGGCGAGGCCGGCGCACAGGCCGGACAGATTGGCCGCATGCGCGGAACTGGGCTCGCGCATATGACGCAGCAGCGCCGATTCGAAGGGCGCCCGCACGGCCTCGGCCGGGCGTGGCTGCACGCCGGTCTCGGGCGCAATGCTGCGCCAGGCCCAGTCGTACTGCCAGAGGTCGGCCGGATGGATGCGCTCAGCACCATTGAGCTGCTGCAGCGCGCGATAGCTGGGATAGAGGGCCAGCGAGGAGGTCTTGTTGCCGGCCAGCAGCCGGGCGACATAGGCAAGCAGCGCAAAGTCGGCGCGTTCGATGGTCTCGACGGTGCTGAGCTCGACCTCGAGCGGCCGCTCGGCCAGCCGGGCAACGGCCGCCTCGGCAGCCCGCAGCACCGTGGCGCCAGCCGGCAGGCCGACCAGGGACAGCACGCCGCTGACCTGGTGCAGCTGAGCAGCCGCCTGCTGCAGCGGCAGGCTGGGCTGGGCATCGCCGCCAAAGGCCGACAGCCGGTTGTCACTGCCTTCGCGCACCAGGCGGCGCAGGGTCTTGTGCACCGACTCCAGGGAGCGGCGCAGTTCCTCCTGCACCCAGGCCAGTGGGCTCAGGTCGGCCGGGAGTTCGGAGTCTCGCAGGGCGCTGTCCATATCAGTGATTCACGGCGCCGCGCGCCACCCCAACGGCTGAAGTGCGGGTATTGCGGGCCGGACGATGTGCCTGCGGTTCGATACCGCAGGCATCGCCGTCCCCCAGGGGGACCGGCTGGGCTTGCCCGCGTCCAGCGCGGCAAGACTGGGCGAGGGGCTCCATGTCAGGCGACCTTGAATCGGGACACGGACGTGCGCAGCGCCTCGGCCGAGCGGGACAGCTCATGCACCATCTGGGCGGTGGAGCGCGTGCCCTCGGACGTCTGCTCCGTCACCGCGAAGATGTGCTGGATGTTGGAGGCCACCTCGTTGGCGGACGCGGCTTCCTGCTGGGCCTGTGACGAGATCTTGCCGATCAGCTCGTCGAGCTGGCGAGACACGCTGTCGATGTCTTCCAGCGCCTTGCCGGCCGCGTCGGACAGTTGCGTGCCTTCCACCACACCGCGCGTCGAGCGCTCCATGGCGGCGACGGCGTCGTGGGTGTCGGTCTGAATGGTCTTGACCAGCGCGGCAATCCGGCGCGTCGCATCGCCCGAGCGTTCGGCCAGGCGCTGCACTTCTTCGGCAACGACCGAGAAGCCACGGCCTGCTTCACCGGCGGACGCGGCCTGGATGGCGGCGTTCAAGGCCAGCACGTTGGTCTGCTCGGTAATGTCGGAGATCAGCTCGGTGATCTCGCCGATTTCCTGAGACGACTCGCCCAGGCGCTTGATGCGCTTGGACGTCTCCTGGATGGAGTCGCGGATGGCGTTCATGCCGGCGATGTTGTTCTGCATCGCGGACAGGCCCTGCTCGGCAGCCTGACGGCTCTGGCGCGCCACCTCGGCCGTTGTCTGCGCCTGCACGGACACGTCGGTGATTCGACTCGCCATGCCGAGTACGGCCTCGCCGGTCGCGCGGATCTCGTGCAGTTGCTCCTTGGACGCGGCCAGCAGGTCGGTCGACGTCTGGTCGACCGCGCCGGTGGTGTCGGTCACGCGGGCCGCCGTGGCCTGCACCTGGCCCACGAGGTTGCGCAACTCCTCCACGGTGTAGTTCACCGAGTCGGCAATCGCGCCCGTGATGTCTTCCGTCACCGTCGCCTGCTGCGTCAGGTCACCTTCAGCGACGCTGGCCAGCTCGTTCATCAAACGCAAAATGGCGGCCTGGTTGGCATCGTTGACGCGCTTGGCTTCCTGCTCCTGCGCCTCGGCCTCGCGGCGCTGGGCATCGGCAAGCGCAGCGCGCTCGGACTGGTCGGCGACATACAGGCGCAGGAAGCCGTATAAACCACCGACCAGGGCGATCAGCGAGAGCGCCATCAGCAGACCCAGGCCAAACCCCGCACCGCCGGACTTCTCCAGCTCCGCCGCGGCCTGCTCCAGGCCTTTGCGCAGCGGTTCGGAGTCGTTGAGGATGGCCGTCTGCGCTTCACGCGCCGACACCAGGCCTTGCAGGTTGCCCAGAATGGCGGAGGCCTGGGTACGGGTCTGCTCATACTGCGTCAGCAGGGTTTGCAGGCGTTCCTTCAGCTGCGGGTCCCGCGCAGCGTTCAGACGCAGCTCGGGGCTGCCGCTGATCAGCGCTTCGGTGATCAGCTTGAAGGAGTTCAAGTCCTTGCCCAGCAGGAACACCGCCTCGGGGCTGACGCCTTCCTGGGTCAGGAACTCGTTGGCGCTCTTGCCGATACGCTGGGTCAGCATGACGAGCTGACCGACCGCGGAAACCTCGCCCGCCGAAGAACCGATCTGCAGGGCTTGAGATGACACGGCCTCGGCGCTTTCCAGCAAGTCGCTGGACTGGCGGTTGATGGCGCGCAGCGCCGTGCCGACCTGGGTCAGGATCTTTTCCTGCGCCTGCACGACCTTGCCGTTCTTCTCGGCGCGCTCGACCAGGGGCGTCAGCGCTTGCAGCGTCGGCAGCACGGCGGCCGGCGCGATCGCCAGCTCACCTTCGCCGGTGCGCAGGTTGTTGACGACGCCACTGAGCGTACCGACCGACTCGCGCAGTTCAGCGAACGCGGCGGGGTTTCCCACCAGCGCGGCGGAGACGGATTTGGCCATGCGCTGCGAATGCATCAGCGCCTGGCCGGTCGCGCGCACCTGCGCGGCGCTGCGGTTGGAACTGACCAGCACCATGCTGACCGAGACGGCGGTGCCGATCAGGCCGGCGACGACGAGGGCCGTCAGCACGCGCTGGCGGTGACGGCCGAACAGGTCACCCAGCTTCTCGGCGCCCGTGGCTGGCAGAGGCGGCAACATCGTCGGGTCGGCGGCCTGCGTCGTCGCCGCGAAATTCATCGTCGTGCTGGGAGGGAACTCGCTGTTCGGACCCGGCTCGGTCGGCACGGCCGGCGAGATGATGGAGGGCGCCTCCGTACGCGCGTATGCCTCGCTGCGCGTAGGCAGGTCAACGCCGGCAAGCGTGGAGTCCATGTTGCGGGGTGCGTCGAAGCCGACACCGCTGCGCGAATCGATGGTCGTGTCGACAGCCTCCGGTGCTGCCAACGGCAGCTCATCGGCTTCGGACTTTCCCCTGATCTTGTCCAGCAGGCTCATCTCACCCTCGTCCTTCAGTGTTTGTGATGTCCACGTTTGCACGCGGCTTGAAGTTTGAAACCGAAGCGTCCATCACGCGACGATGTGCAGGAAGTTCTCCTGCCGCGCCAACGCTTCGAGATTGATTTCCTGCCAGCTGCGGCCGGCTTCGTCGCGGCGCAAGGCGCCAGCAAAACGAGGCAGCGGCCCGGCCGGCTGCTGGGTCGCCAGCGGCAATTGCTCGTCGCTGCGCAGGCCGGCAAGCCGGTCGACCAACAGCGCACAGTTCAGATTCAGGTCGCTGCCCAGCGACACCAGGCGGCTCTGCGCGGCGACGCCGCGGTTCGGTGAGGGCTCGCGCAGGCCCAGGTAGACGGCGAGGTCGACGACCGTGAACAGGCCGCCGCGCAGGTTGGCCACGCCGGCCAGCCAGGGCTTGGCATAGGGCACCGGCTTGATCGGCACGGGCGCGAAGATCTCGCTGGCCTGCTTCAACGAAAACAGCAGGCCGACGCCCGCGCACTCCACAGCCAGCCAGTTCGCGATGAGCGTCTGCTCACGCGCAGCCTGCATGCGCTCGGCCAGGCGCTGCTGGAGTTCGCGGAGGGCGGTCTTGTTGGCCATGCGGATGCCTTCAGCCGAGGGCTTTGATCTTGGCGAGGAGTTCTTCGGCCTTGACGGGCTTGACGACGTAGTCGCTCGCGCCCTGGCGCATGCCCCAGACCTTGTCGGTCTCCTGGCCCTTGCTCGTGCACATGATGATGGGCACGCCGGCATAGCGCTCGTCGCGCGTGATGGCGCGGGTCAGCTGGAAACCGTTCTGCCCGGGCATGACCACGTCCATCAGGATCAGGTCGGGCTTGGCCTCGGCCAGGCGCTTCATCGCCTCTTCGGCGTTCTCGGCGGTGCGGACGTCGAAGCCGCGCTTGACCAGCATTTCCGACAGCGCATGCAGTTCGGTCTTGGAATCGTCAACCAGCAGGATGTTATGGATGCTCATGGCAGTTCTCTCTAGGTACGTGCTTCCTGGCGGCGGTGCTGCAGCACCGCCTGGAGCAGCTGGTCCTTGGTGAATGGCTTGGTCAGGTAGTCCTGCGAGCCCACCATGCGCCCGCGCGCCTTGTCGAACAGGCCATCCTTTGACGACAGCATGATCACCGGCACTCCCGAGAACTCCGGGTTGCGCTTGATGATGGCGCAGGTCTGGTAGCCGTCCAGGCGGGGCATCAGGATGTCGCAGAACACGAGGTCGGGATGGAAGTCGCCCAACTTGGCCAAAGCGTCGAAGCCGTCCTCGGCCAAAGCCACTTCATGGCCGCCCTGCTTCAGGAAAATCTCCGCGCTGCGACGGATGGTGTTGCTGTCGTCGATGACCAGGATACGCGTGGGTCCTGCACCGGAAACTTGATCGTTCAAACGTCGTCTCCTCGGAACTTCAGCTCGGGGCCGGGCCCTTTCGGCCCCCTGTGAGGCTTGTGAGGCCGAGTCAGATGCGCACCATCTCGAAATCCTCTTTGCGCGCACCGCAGTCGGGGCAGGTCCAGTTCATGTCGACATCGGCCCAGGCGGTGCCCGGCGCGATGCCGTGCTCCGGATCGCCTGCCGCTTCGTCATAGATCCATCCGCAGATCAGGCACATCCAGGTACTGGGTTCGCTCACGGTGCTTAGAGTTTGCTCACTACAATCGAACCATTCTAGCCAGGGCCCGAGAGCGCAATGCTGAGGGCAAACGCCTGTGCCCGAAGCCTCAGACGCGCCCTTTTAGCGGCAGACTCCACGCTTTGCGGCCGCTCTTAGGCCGCGCCCGCGACGACCTCCCCATGAGCCCAACACCCCCCCTACCCGCCGACCCCGTGGACGATGAATCCGAACAGGAAAGCCCGCCGCCGGCTTGCGTGCTGAGCTTCAACGCCAGCGACGCCTCCGGCGCCGGCGGCCTGGCCGGTGACATCGCCACCATCGCGGCGATGGGCGCGCACTGTCTGCCCGTCGTCACTGCGGTGGTGCTGCGCGACACGGCCGAGGTCTTCGAGCACGAGAACCTCGACGCCGACACCGTTGCCGAGCAGGCCCGCCACATCCTCGAGGACGTGCCCATCACGGCCTGGAAGGTCGGCTTCCTCGGCAATGCCGAGGCCGTCAGCGCCGTCGCCGAGGTGCTCAGCGACTACCCGGACGTGCCGCTGGTCACCTATTTGCCCTCGGTCGCCTGGATCGACGAAGACGAGCAGCAGCAATACCTGGACGCGCTGCGCGAGCTGGTGCTGCCGCAGACCGCGGTGCTGGTGGGCAACCACAAGACGATGACCGACTTTCTGCTGCCGGACTGGGACAACGAACGGGCGCCGTCGGCGCGCGAGCTGGCTGTCGCGGCCGCCCAGGCGGGTGCCCAGCATGTGTTGGTGACCGGCATGCAGCTGCCCAACCAGTACGTGGACAACGTGCTGGCCAACGCGCAGGGGCCCATCACCGGCGAGAAATTCGAGCGCTTCGAGACCGCCTTCGTGGGGGCCGGCGACACGCTGTCGGCGGCGCTGGCGGCCTTGCTGTCGGTCGGGGCCGAACTGCATTCCGCCGTCAGCGAGGCGCTGTCCTTCCTGGACCAGTCGCTCGACGCGGGCTTCCGGCCGGGCATGGGCAATGTCATCCCCGACCGCTTCTTCTGGGCCCTGCCCGGAGCGGACGAGGAAGGTGGCGAGCCCCCCGACTTCGAGCCCGACCCCGAGCCCGAGACGCCGCCCAAAACGCCGCGGCGCATGCACTGATCTCCTGATTCCCTCCTCATGGCCAGCAATTCCGAGCTTTTCGAACGCGCCGCGCGCGTCATCCCCGGCGGCGTCAACTCGCCCGTGCGCGCCTTCCGCGCCGTCGGTGGCACGCCCCGCTTCATCGCCCGCGGCGAAGGCGCCTATATCTATGACGCGGAAGGCAAGCGTTATGTCGACTACATCGGCTCCTGGGGGCCGATGATCCTCGGCCACGGCCACCCAGCCGTGCTGGAGGCGGTGGCCCAGGCCGCCACCGAAGGCTTCTCCTTCGGCGCGCCAACCGTGCGCGAGATCGAGCTGGCCGAGGAGATCCTGAAGCTAGTGCCCAGCATGGACCAGGTGCGCCTGGTCAGCTCGGGCACCGAGGCGACGATGAGCGCCATCCGTCTGGCGCGTGGCGCCACCGGCCGGGCCAAGTTCATCAAGTTCGAGGGCTGCTACCACGGCCACACCGACGCGCTGCTCGTGAAGGCCGGCTCGGGACTCGCGACCTTTGGTCACCCCACCAGCGCGGGCGTCACGCCGGGCGCCGCAGCCGACACCGTCGTCCTTGAGTACAACAACGTCGAGCAGCTCGAAGCAGCGTTCACGCAGCACGGCGACGAGCTCGCCTGCGTGATCGTCGAGCCGATTGCCGGCAACATGAACTTCGTGCGCGCCTCCCTGGCCTTCATGAGCGCCATGCGCCGGCTTTGCACGGCGCATGGCGCTCTGCTGGTGCTGGACGAAGTGATGACCGGGTTCCGCGTCGGCCTGGGTGGCGCACAGGCGCACTACGCACGGCTCATCCCGGGCTTTGCGCCGGACATCTCCGTCTTCGGCAAGGTCATCGGCGGTGGCATGCCGCTGGCCGCCTTCGGTGCCCGGCGCGAGGTCATGCAACACCTGGCCCCGCTGGGTGGTGTCTACCAGGCCGGCACGCTGTCGGGCAACCCGGTGGCCACGGCCTGCGGGCTGGCGACGCTGCGCGAGATTCAGAAGCCCGGGTTCTTCGACGCGCTGTCGGCCCGGACCCGCCAGCTCGTCGACGGCCTCGGCGCGGTCGCCGCCGAGAACGGCGTGCCCTTCAGCACGGACAGCGAAGGCGGCATGTTCGGCTTCTTCCTGATGCCCGAATTGCCGCAGAACTACACCACGGTGATGACCACGGACAAGGCGCGCTTCAACGGCTTCTTCCACGCGATGCTGGACGCCGGCATCTATCTGGCGCCAGCCCTTTACGAGGCGGGCTTCGTGTCGGCGGCCCACAGCCAGGCCGATATCGACGCCACGCTCGCGGCGGCGCGCACGGCCCTGCGCTGATCCTTCGCGCCCCCGGCGCCACTGACATGCATCTCCACATCCTCGGCATCTGCGGCACCTTCATGGGCGGCCTGGCGGCACTCGCGCGCGAAGCCGGGCACCAGGTCACCGGCTGCGATGTCAACGTCTACCCGCCGATGAGCACCCAGCTCGAAGCCCTTGGCATCGAGCTCATCACCGGCTTCGGCGCCGAGCAGCTGGCCCTCAAGCCCGACGTTTTCGTCATCGGCAACGTCGTCACGCGCGGCGAGCGCTTCCCGCTGATGGAGGCCATCCTCGACGCCGGCCGGCCCTACACGTCCGGCCCGCAATGGCTGGCCGAGCATGTCCTGCAGGGCCGCCACACGCTGGCCGTGGCCGGCACGCATGGCAAGACGTCGACGACCTCCATGCTGGCCTGGATCCTCGAGCACGCGGGCCTCAAGCCCGGCTTCCTGGTCGGCGGCGTGCCGCAGAACTTTGGCGTGTCGGCGCGCCTCGGCAGTGGGTCGGCCTTCGTGATCGAGGCCGACGAATACGACACCGCCTTCTTCGACAAGCGCAGCAAGTTCGTCCACTACCGGCCGCGCACGGCCGTGCTGAACAACCTCGAGCACGACCACGCCGACATCTTCCCGGACCTGGCGGCCATCGAGACCCAGTTCCACCATCTCGTGCGCACCGTGCCGGCCAGCGGGCGGCTGGTCGTCAACGCCCGCGAGGAGGCGCTGCAGCGTGTCATCGCGCGCGGCTGCTGGAGCGAGGTGCTGCGCTTCGGCGCCAAGAAGGAAGAAGCCGGCATGCTGCGCGCCCGCGGCGAGCCGCAGGCCTTCGACGTGCTGCGCGGCAGCCTGAAGGTCGCGCGGGTCGAGTGGAACCTGATCGGCGAGCACAACCAGCTCAATGCGTTGGCGGCGATTGCCGCTGCCGAGCATGTCGGCGTGTCGCCCGAGCAGTCGGCCGCGGCATTGGCCGAATTCCAGAATGTGCGCCGTCGCATGGAACTGCGTGGTGAAGCGGGCGGCATCAGGGTCTACGACGACTTCGCCCACCACCCGACGGCTATGCGCACGACCGTCAACGGGCTGCGCCGCCGCATCGCGCCGGCCGAGCGCATCCTGGCCATCTTCGAGCCGCGCTCCAACACCATGAAGCTCGGCACGATGAAGGCCCAGCTGCCCTGGGCGCTGGAAGAGGCGGACCTGGCCTTTTGCAATCAGCAGGGCCTGAGCTGGGATGCCAAGGAAGCGCTGGCGCCGATGGGTGCCCAGGCGTTCGTCGGCGCCGACGTCGATGTGCTGGTTGCTGCCATCGTCAAGGTCGCCAAGCCCGGCGACCATCTGCTGTGCATGAGCAACGGTGGCTTCGACGGCATCCACGAAAAGCTGCTGGCCGCCCTGGCCCATTAGTCACTGTTCACTTCCCGTACAGCACCATCTGAGTGCATCGGAACAAGGCGAGCGTCTTGCCCGTGTCCTGGTGGGTGACAACCGCATCCCAGACCTGCGTCGTGCGGCCCAGGTGCACGGCCTTGGCCACGCAGGCCAAGGTGCCGTCACGCGCGGTGCCGAGATGGTTGGACTTCAGCTCGATGGTGGTGAAGCCGACCGCGCCCTCGGGCAGGTTGGCCGGGCAGCCATAGCCCGCACAGGTGTCAGCCAGCGTCACGATGCTGCCGGCGTGAAGGTAGCCGTTCGGCGCCATCAGTTCCTGGCGCACGGGGAGCTCGGCCTGCACCTCGGCATCTGCCGCGCCGACGATGACGATGCCCAGATAGCCCGGCAGGTGAGCCGCGCCGAGCTTGTTGAAATCTTTCATTGGATTCGCCTCCAGCGAGCCGTCTAACGAATAGCGTTTATCCGCCGCCCAGGCGAGCTTGGAAGAAGTCTTGGCATAGCAGCGGCGGATAAACCTGTTGGACTGAACCGCCGGCCCGATGGTGGCGGCAGCGGCGGCGACAAGGGGAATGTAAGTTTCAAAT
>NZ_JBQVNP010000031.1:0-44395 GCF_052436255.1 Roseateles sp.
CGTAAGCGCCCAGCAGCGCGCGGTCGCAGAGCAGGTTGATGCGGCGCGGCACCCCGCGCGTCAGCCCATGGATCAGGCGCAGCGCCTTGGCGTCGAACGGCAACGCGCCCGTGAGTCCCGCCACGGCCAGGCGGTGGCGGATGTACTGCGCCGTCTCCGGCTCGGACAGCGCGCCCAGGTGGAAGCGCGCGATGACCCGCTGGGCCAGCTGCTCCAGTTCGGGCCGGGCCAGCATGCCGCGCAGCTCGGGCTGGCCGATCAGCACCACCTGCAGCAGCTTGCGCTCGCTCGTCTCCAGGTTGGTCAGCAGGCGCAGCTGCTCCAGTACATCGGCCGAGAGGTTCTGCGCCTCGTCGATGATCAGCACGTTGTTGCGCCCGGCCGCGTGCTGGGCCAGCAGGAAGGCGTTCAGCGGGTCGACAAAGTCCTTTACCGTCTGCGCACCGGGCGGCACCGGGGCATGGAACTCGTCGCAGACGGCCTGCAGCAGCTCAGCCACGGTGAGCTTGGGGTTGAAGATGTAGGCGACGTTGCAGTTCGCCGGGATCTGCTCCAGGAAGCAGCGGCAGACGGTGGTCTTGCCGGCCCCGATCTCGCCGGTCAGCAGCACGAAGCCGCCGCCGCCGTCCAGCCCGTACAGCAAATGCGCCAGCGCCTCGCGGTGGCGCTCGCTCATGAACAGGTAATGCGGGTCCGGTGCGATCGAGAACGGCGCCTGTTTCAAGCCGAAGAAGGTCGCGTACATGGGGCGGCAGGATAACCAGTGTGCCGGGGCCGCCGCGGCTTGCCATGCGGCGGGCCCGCCGAATGCTGTCGCGCTGCTCGCACGCCGTTTGCCAACACTGGTTTGTGCAGCACTTCTTGCAGGCTCCTCCCCCTTGGCACCGCAGCCTACGGCGGGCCGCAGGCATGCCGCTTGCGTGTTCCTAAACCATGGATACAGGCCGGGCACCAACAACGCGCAGGCAGGTTCTGTTCAACCTCTGGGAGGCGCTGCGCCCATGGCACAGGCCGGTGCTGCTGGCGCTGGCGCTGCTGGTGCTGGCCAAACTGGCAGCCGTTGCGGTGCCCGGCATGCTCAAGGCCATCGTCGACCACCTGGCGCCAGCTCCGTCGACAACCGTGCTGGGCGTGCCCTTCGCTCTGTTGGCGGGCTATGCGCTGCTGCGCTTTGCTGCAGAGCTGTTCACCGGACTGCGCGACCTGGTTTTCTCGCGGGTCGGCAGGCGGGTCGTCAGCGGCTTCTCGGAACGCGCCTTCGCCCACCTGCTGGCCATGAGCCCGCGCTTCCACGCCAGGCGCGACAGCGGCGCGCTGGCGCGCGAGGTCGAGGGCGGCATCGGCGGCGTCGGCTCCCTGCTGGGCGCCGGCGGGTTCACCTTGCTGCCGACGGCGGTGGAGCTCCTGCTCGTGCTGGTCATCGTGTTCTTTGCCTGCGGCCCCAGCTACGCCATCGTCATCGCGGCGACCATGCTGGCCCATGCCCTCTGGAGTGGCTGGAAAAGCCCCGCGCTGGTGGAGAGCCAGCGCGTGATGGATGCGCATGACACCCGCGCTCACGGCCTGCTGGTGGACACGCTGCAGAACTACGAGGCGGTGCGCGCCCACGGCCGCGCTTCCAGTGAACAGGCGCGTTATCGGGAGTTGCTGGCGCGCGGGATGGACGGCAGCGTCAACGGCCAGAAGACGCTGTCGGCCCTGCGCCTGGGGCAGGCCTGCATCATCGCCGTCGGCGTGGCCGCGGTCATGCTGATGGCCGGCAGCGACACCGCGGCCGGGCGCATGAGCATCGGCGAGCTGGTGATGCTCAACGCCTATCTGATGCAGGTCTTCCTGCCGATGAACGCGCTGGGGGCCGTCTTGCGCGAAACCCGCGACGCACTGCGGAACAGCGAGATGCTGTTCGGGCTGCTGCGCCAGCGGCCCGATATCCAGGATGCACCGGGCGCCGCGGCCAGGCGAGGCAGCGACACCTGCGTGCGCTTCGAGCACGTCGACTTCGGCTATGAACCGCAGCGGCGCGTGCTGCACGACTTCACGCTGGAAATTCCGCACGGCCGCACCTGCGCCGTCGTCGGCAGCAGCGGCTCGGGCAAGTCGACGCTGGCGCGGCTGTTGATGCGCATGTACGAGCCTGACGCCGGCCGCGTGCTGATCGGTGGCCAGCCGCTGCAGGCGCTGACCCAGCAGGCGCTGCGCGACACCATCGGCGTGGTGCCGCAGGACCCGATCCTGTTCAACGACACCATCGCGTACAACATCGGCTATGGCCGGCCGGGCGCCGTGCGCGAGGAAATCACCGCGGCCGCGCGCGCTGCCCAGGCCGACGACTTCATCCGCCTGCTGCCCGATGGCTACGAGACCGTGGTGGGCACGCGCGGCGCATGCCTGTCGGACGGCGAGAAGCAGCGCATCGTCATCGCCCGCACCTTCTTGAAGAACCCGCCAGTCATGGTGCTGGACGAGGCCACGGCGGCGCTGGACCCGCGCGCCGAGCGCGCCATCCAGAGTGCGCTGGAGCGCGTCTCACGCGACCGCACCTCGCTGATCATTGCGCACCGGCTTTCGGCCGTTGTCGGCGCCGACGAGATCATCGTCATGGATGGCGGGCGCATCGTCGAGCGCGGCCGTCACGAGATGCTGCTGGCCCAGCAGGGCTTGTATGCCCAGCTTTGGGAGCTGCAGCGCCAGCAGCAGCAGGCCAAGACGCTGGAACGCCGCCTGGCCCTGCATCCGGTCAACCTTGCCGCGCTGCTTGTCAACAACATCGACAGCCTGCACGGCGAGCTTGCGGTAAAGCGTACCGAGCCCGACATCAACATCGACACGGGCGTGGCCAATGTCATCGGCGACGCCAGCCGCATCGCGCGCATCGTGCAGCTGGTCTGCGAGCTGGCCCTGCAGGGCGCCACGCGTGGCCGCATGGCGGTCAGGCTGGAGCGCAGAGGCAACGGCAGCCAGCTCAGCGTCGGCTTGCAGGGCGAGATCGACAGCAAGGCGGGCGGGCCGCCGGACACGCTGGAACTCAGGACGCTGGCGGGCGAGGCCGGTGCCGAGCTCTCCATCCGGCGCGACCTGGCGGCCGGTGAGCAGCATTACCTGCTCGTGTTCCCGCTGCCCGCCGTCGTTCCCAGCCAGCCGGCCTGGCCGGAGAGCGGCACCATGCCGCTTGACGACGACGACGAGCCCCTCATCACCGACCCGCGCCCGCTGGCCGGCCTGACGGTGCTGTGCGTGGACGACGACGAGGATGCCCTGGCCTCGCTGGGCAATCTGCTGGAGCTGGACGGCGCCCACACCGAGCGCGCGACCTCGGGGCAGGCGGTACTGTCGCTGCTGGCAGGCCGCCCCCTGGACGACTGGCCGGACGTGCTGCTTTGCGACATCGCGCTGGGCGCGGAGGACGGCCATGCGGTGCTTCGCAGCGTCCGAGCGATGGAGGCGCGCCGCGAGGTGCCGGTGAGCCAGCGCCTGCCGGCCATCGCGCTGACCGGCCTGGCGCAGCCGGAGGACAGGATCCGTGCGCTGGCGGCGGGTTTCCAGCGTCACCTCGCCAAGCCGGTGGCGCCCGACCAGCTGGTGCGTGCCTTGCGTCAGCTGTCGCGCGTGCAGGCCTGAAAGGGCGTCTTTCGCCACTGCCCGCAGAGCCTGCGCGCCACCTAACTTGAAGGACGCACGAAGGCACGCGCTTTGCCGTCCCAGGCAAACCGCCGAGGAAAGACCGCCATGCAACCCGCCCCAGCACCGGCCGAGCCCGGATCGCGTGCCCCGCGCCTGTTCACGCTGGGCATCAACGCATGCTCCCACGACTCGGCGGCCGCGCTGGTGCTGGACGGCCAGGTGCTGGCCGCCGCCGAGGAAGAGCGCTTCACGCGCATCAAGCATGGCAAGCGCCCCCTGCCCTTCACGGCCTGGGAGCTGCCCTACAACGCCATCGACTTCTGCCTGAAGGAGGCCGGCGCGACGCTGGGTGACGTCTCGCATGTCGCCTACAGCTACGACCCGCAGCTCTTCATCGGCGACCGCGCACCGGACGATCGCTTCATGCTGCCGGTGCAGCCGGCCGGGTTCGAGACGGACGAAGACCAGAACGTTTGGGAAAGCCCCTGGGACCCGCTGTTTGCCGCCTACCTGTTGCAGGCTCCGCGCCAGTTGCGCGAAGGCGCGCCCCATCACCTGAAGAAGCGGTTCGCCCTGCCCGCCAACGCCGAGCCGCCCTATCGCTGGCATTTCGTCGCCCACCATCTCTGCCACCAGGCCAGTGCCTTCCTTGCGGCACCGTTCGCTCGCTGCGCCGTCATGACCCTGGACGGCCGCGGGGAGCATGCCAGCACCACCTATGGCCGCTATCTCGACAGCCGCTACGAGTCCCTCGGCGAAGTGCGCGTACCGCACTCCCTGGGTCTGCTGTACGAGCAGGTCACCCAGCACCTGGGCTTCCAGCATTCCAGCGATGAATACAAGGTGATGGCGCTGGCGGCCCTGGGCAACCCGGCCCATGTCACGCTATTGCGCGACCACCTCGTCGTCGGTGCCGAGGGACAGTACCGCTGGGAGCCGCTGGATTTCGTCGCGGCCTTCGGGCCCGCGCGTGCGCCGGACTCGGCGATGAGCCAGCAGCATCTGGACCTGGCCGCCTCGCTGCAGCGCGTGCTGGAGGAAACCGCCCTGCAGCTCGCGACCTGGCTGCGCGAGCACACCGGCGAGCAGGACCTGGCCATGGCCGGCGGCGTGGCGCTGAACTGCCTGATGAACTCGCGGCTGCGCGATGCCGGAATTTTCAGGCGCGTCTGGGTACAGCCCGCCGCGGGCGACGCCGGCACGGCACTGGGGGCGGCGCTGTGGACCGACGCTCGTGAGCGCCGCGGCCTGGAGGAAGACAGCGTTCCCCAGGGCTCGGCCGAGGCGTCGGATGCGAAATCGGGCGCCGTGTTCACACTGGCGCCGCGGCGCTGGCAGATGGACCACCCCTATCTCGGCCCGTCCTACGAGGACGACGAGGTCGAGGCGCTGTTGCAATGGGCCAAGTTGCGCTATCGGCGGGTCGACGACGTCGCCGGCCAAACGGCGCAACTGCTGGCACAAAACAAGATCATCGGCTGGTTCCAGGGAGCGATGGAATTCGGCCCGCGGGCCCTGGGTGCACGCTCCATCCTGGCCTCGCCGGTCGACCCGGAAATGCGCGCCCGCCTCAACGAGCTCAAGGACCGCGAAGACTTCCGCCCGCTGGCGCCGGCTGTCAATGCCGAGGACTTGGCCGACTGGTTCGAGCCCGCCGGCGCCAACGACGGCGCGTCGTCTTTCATGCTGTTCGTCTACCGCGTCAAGCCCGACTGCGGCGACCGCATTCCAGCGGCCCTGCACAGCGACCACACCGCCCGCGTGCAGACGGTGCACAAGGAGACCAACCCGCTTTTCCACGAACTGCTCGAAGCCGTGGGCCGCTGCACCGGCGTGCCGGTGCTGGTCAACACCTCGTTCAACGTGCGCGGCGAACCCATCGTCGCCACGCCCAAGGCCGCCCTCGAGGCCCTCTTCAGCACCTCGCTCGACGCCCTGGTCATCGGCTCCTTCATCCTGGAGAAATAAGCCCAGCGAACCTCGTTCACCTCGCAAGACCGCGCTGTCCCGCGCACCCACTACCCATCCACCGTCTACCGCCTGCCCACCATGCCTCCACCCGTATTGGTCGTTTTCTGCCACCTCCGCTGGAGCTTTGTCTATCAGCGCCCCCAGCATCTGATGTCGCGCCTGGCCGGCCGCTGGCGCGTCATCTTCGTCGAGGAACCGATGCGCTGCGAAGGCCCTGCCCACGTGGAGGTGCGCGACATCGCGCCGCATCTGCAAGTGCTGGTGCCGCACACGCCCATCGCCGTGAGCGGCTTCCACGACGACCAGCTGGCCGCCCTGCAGACCCTGCTGGAGGCCCACTTCACCGCCGCGAAACTGCATGTCGATGTGGCCTGGCTGTACACGCCCATGGCCCTGCCGCTGGTCAATGCCGTGCGGCCCGACGCCGTGGTCTATGACTGCATGGACGAGCTGAGCGCCTTCAAGGACGCGCCGCGCCAGCTGCGCCAGCGCGAGTCGGCGCTGCTCAAGCGCGCGGCCATCGTGTTTACCGGCGGGCCGTCGCTGTACGAGGCCAAGCGCCGCCTGCATCCGCATGTGGTCTGCCTGCCAAGCGCCGTGGACGCCGCCCACTTCGACGCCACTCGGCTGCAGGCCGGCAGCCCGCATGCCGCCGCGGTCGACCGCCTGCAGGGCAACCTGCCGCGGCCCCGCCTGGGCTTCTTCGGCGTCATCGACGAACGCCTTGACACCGGCCTGGTCGCCGCCGTCGCCGATGCCCACCCCGAGTGGGCGATCGTGATGGCCGGCCCGGTCGCCAAGATCGATCCGGCCACGCTGCCGCGGCGCCCCAATCTGCACTGGCTGGGCATGCAGGCCTATGAGCGCCTGCCCTATCTGCTGGCGGGCTGGGATGTCGCGCTGATGCCGTTCGCCCTCAACGAGTCCACGCGCTTCATCAGCCCGACCAAGACGCTGGAGTACATGGCCGGTGGCAAGCCTGTCGTCACCAGCCCGATCGCGGACGTGATCTCCCTGTACGGCGACGCGGTCGAAGTGACCGACGGACCGCAGGAATTCGTGCGGGCCTGCGAGAGGCTGCTGACCGAGACCGCCGCTGAGCGGGCCGAACGTCGCGCGGCGATGGCGCTGAGCGTGACGCGCTTCTCCTGGGACTTCGCCGCCGACACCGTGCACTCGCTGTTGTCGCAGGTCCTGCGCCTGTCGCGCCCCGTGGCGGTGGTCGGGCAGCTTGCCGCGGAAACCCGCGCCACTCCGCTGGCCGCTGCCGGCGGCCAGCGCAGCTAGCCCGGGGCGCGCCGCCGATCGAAGCCACCGCCTCTCCACACCGAAGCCACGCCGCTGGCTGGACCTGGATGCCAGCGGCAGCGCCGACTACTTCCTAGCCAAGCATCAACATGCACACTTTCAAGAGCCAGTTCCCCGCCGCCCCGAACGCCTCGGCCGGCTATGACACCCTCGTCGTCGGCGCCGGCTTTGCCGGCAGCGTCATGGCCGAACGCCTGGCGTCGCAGGACGGCCAGCGCGTGCTGGTGGTCGACAAGCGGCCCCACATCGGCGGCAATGCGCATGACCGCTATGACGAGAACGGCCTGCTCATCCACCCCTATGGCCCGCACATCTTCCACACCAACTCGGCGGATGTGTTCGCCTACCTGTCGCAGTTCACCCAATGGCGGCCCTACCAGCACCGCGTGCTGTGCAGCGTCGACGGCCAGCTGCTGCCCATGCCGATCAACCTGGACACCATCAACCGGCTCTACGGCCTGCGCCTGAGCGCCTTCGAGGTGGACGACTTCCTGGCCGGCGTGGCCGAGAAGGTCGACAGGGTGCGCACGTCGGAGGATGTCGTCGTGTCGCGTGTCGGGCGCGACCTGTACGAGAAGTTCTTCCGCGGCTACACCCGCAAGCAATGGGGGCTGGACCCGTCTGAGCTGGATGCCAGCGTCACCGCGCGCGTGCCCACACGCACCAGCCGCGACGACCGCTACTTCACCGACACCTACCAGGCCATGCCGCTGCACGGCTACACCCGCATGTTCGAGCGCATGCTGGCCCACCCCAACATCCACGTGATGACGGGCACCGACTACCGCGACATCGTGCATGTCGTGCCCTGGAAGCACATGGTCTACACCGGCCCCATCGACAGCTTCTTCGGCCACCGCCACGGCCAGCTGCCCTATCGCAGCCTGCAGTTCGAGCATGTCACCGTGCAGCCGCCCGGCGGCCAGGCGCATGTGCAGGCGGTCGGCACCATCAACCATCCCAACGACCACCTCTACACGCGCGTCACCGAATTCAAGCACCTGACCGGCCAGCGCCACGAGGCCAGCTCGCTGGTCTATGAATACCCGCGCTCCCAGGGCGAGCCCTACTACCCGGTACCGCGCGCCGAGAACACGGCGCTATTCCGGCGCTATGAGACCGACGCGGAAGCGCTGTCCGACGTCACCTTCATCGGCCGCTTGGCCAGCTACAAGTACTACAACATGGACCAGGTCGTGGCCCAGGCGCTCAGCACCTTCAAGCGCATGACCAACCCCTGACCGGCACGCTCCTCCTGCGCGGGAGGCACCGCCCGGCGGTACGAACCGCACCGCCGGGCAGCGCAACGCGCCGCAGCAGGCTTACACGACGGGCGGATCGGTCTCGCGCTCGGGATGGCGGTGCCGCGCCAGGCCACTGATCAGTGCTTGTGCGCCCAGGGCCGCATCGTCGGTGACGATCAGGCCCGGGTCGGCCTCGCCGCCGGGCAGGCTGCGCGGCAGGCCGACGAGGTCGAGCAGGTCGGCCCCCGTGCCCAGCGCCAGGATGGTCTTGCCGTGCCGGTACTGGTCGCGGATGCCCTCCAAAGAATGGCCGTCGGCCTGCAGTGCGATGACCGCGGCATCGCCGTCGGGCAGCGCCAAGGCATCAAACAGGAAGGCGGGTTCGTTCTCCAGCGAGGCATCGGCCTCGATCGCCATGCCGTCGACCGTGGCGACCGGCCCGATGCGCGGCGCGACGAAGCGCGGCACGGCGCCGGCGTCCAGCAGCGCGGCATGCACGTCGGCCACGCTCTGACCCACGCAGCCGTCGGCGACGAAGATGGCCACCTTGCGGCCCTTGACCGAGCCGTCACCGGGCCGTGCCATCAGCGACAGCGGCGGCGAGGTGGTGATCTCGGGCTTGAGCTTGCGCATCAGCGCACGCGGCATGGGCTCGGGCAGCGGGTTCATGTTGAGCCCTTGCGCGACTTGCGCCGCCAGCGTCTCCGAGGCGTTGCGCAGCATCGACACGACGCGCTGGCGGATGGCCGGCACGGTGACCTTGCTCAGCTCGAAGCGGAAGGCCGCGGCGATGTGGGCCTGCTCGACCGGCGTCTGGCTGTTGAAGAACAGCGCGGCCTGGTTGTAGTGCTCGGCGAACAGCTCGGGCTTGGCGCGCACCTTGGCCTGGTCCTCGCGCGCCTTCAAGCGTGCGGCGACCGACGTGAAGCCCTGCGCCGCGCCGGCCTGGAAGGGGCAGCCGCCGGCCAGGGAGTTGGGCTCATAGGACACCCGGCCGCGGGGAATAGCCTGCCGGTGCATGCCGTCGCGCTGGTTGTTGTGCACCGGCGCGATGGGCGCGTTGATCGGGATCTCGTGGAAGTTGGGGCCGCCCAGGCGGCTGATCTGCGTGTCGACGTAGGAGTGGATGCGGCCGGCCAGCAGCGGGTCGTTGGTGAAGTCCAGGCCGGGGATGATGTGCGCGGTGCAGAAGGCGACCTGCTCGGTCTCGGCGAAGAAGTTGTCGGGGTTGCGGTTGAGCACCATGCGGCCGACGGGCTGGATGGGCACCAGCTCCTCGGGCACGATCTTGGTGGCGTCGAGGATGTCGAACGAGAACTTGTCGGCCTGCTCTTCGGTGAAGACCTGCAGGCCCAGTTCGTACTCGGGGAAGGCACCGGCCTCGATGCGCTCCCAGAGGTCGCGGCGGTGGTAGTCGGGGTCGGCCCCCGAAATCTTGACCGCCTCGTCCCAGACCAGGGAATGCGTGCCGTATTTCGGCGTCCAGTGGAACTTGACGAAGGACGACTCGCCAGCCTCGTTGACGAGGCGGAAGGTATGCACGCCAAAGCCCTGCATCGTGGCGTAGGAGCGCGGAATGGCGCGGTCACTCATGACCCACATCAGCATGTGGGTGGACTCCGGCATCAGCGAGACGAAGTCCCAGAAGGTGTCGTGGGCGCTGGCGGCCTGCGGCATCTGGTGATGCGGCTCGGGCTTGACGGCGTGCACGAGGTCGGGGAACTTCATGGCGTCCTGGATGAAAAAGACCGGCATGTTGTTGCCGACCAGGTCCCAGTTGCCTTCGTCGGTGTAGAACTTGACCGCGAAGCCGCGCACGTCGCGCGCCGTGTCCTTGGAGCCGCGCTCACCCTGCACCGTGGAAAAGCGCACGAAGACCGGCGTGATCTTGCCGGCCTCCTTGAAGGGCGCGGCCTTGGTCAGGTGGGGAATGGCGTCGTAGCACTCGAAGTAGCCATGCGCCGCCGAGCCGCGCGCGTGCACGATGCGCTCGGGGATGCGCTCGTGGTCGAAGTGCGTGAGCTTCTCGCGCAGGATGAAGTCTTCGAGCAGCACCGGGCCGCGCGTGCCGGCTTTCAACGAGTTCTGGTTGTCGGCAATGGCCACGCCCTGATTGGTCGTGAGCCGCTGGCCGCTGCTGTCGACACGCACGCGTGTCAGCGGCCCGCTGTTGGGGTTGGCGCCCTCGGCCGGGGCTTCGCCGGTCTTGGGCGACAGGTTGACCTCGGTGAGCGTGCTGGACGCCGGCAAGCGCGAGGGCGGCGCGACGCTGGCGCCGACCGGCGGGTTCAGCCCGTTCGCAGCGCCATGCTCGGCGGCCTTGTTCGGGTTGGCCGGCATGGATGCGGCCATCTCGCCCGTCTCTGCCATCTTGCGGGCGGCGAAGTCGCCGTCGCTGGCCGCCAAGGGGTTGGCGGGCCCGCTGTCGGTATTGCGAGCGGCAGCTTTGGCAGCGGCCGATGAGCCGCGGGCAGTCTTGCGAGGCGTGGGCATGGGTTCTCCAGGGTGACGAAAGGGGATGGCGCCTTTAGGCAAGGGCGCTTCGGATGGCGGCATCAGGCAATCCACATGCCCTGCAATTTCTGCCGGCTACCCCGCGCGCTCGCGCATCGGCACATGGCGCAGCGAGCCCATGCGGTGGGCATAGACCCAGGTGAACTCGGCCCCGACCAGGAAGATCTGCGCCGAGTAATAGACCCAGACAAACACGATGGCGATCGAGCCGGCCGCGCCGAAGCCGCTGGCGATGCCGCTCTTGCCGATGTACAGCCCGATGAGCAACCGCCCCAGCGTGAAGAGCAGCGCCGTGACCGCCGCGCCCACCCAGACGTCACCCCAGCCGACCTTGACGCGCGGCATGACCTTGTAGATCAGCGCGAACACCGCCGTCGTGAGGCCGAAGCCGACGAACGTGTTGAGGCCCTGGGCGAGCACCTCCCAGCCCTCGAACCAGCCGCCCCACCACTTGCCCAGAGCGGCGATGAGGGCGCTGGTGACGAGCGATACGACCAGCAGGAAGGCCACGCCCAGGATCAGGCCGAACGACAGCAGCCGCGCCCGCAGCAACCCCCACAGGCCGCTGGACCCGGTCCTGGCGGGCGCGCGCCAGATGCGGTCCAGGGCGTCCTGCAGTTCGGCAAACACGGTGGTGGCGCCGACCAGCAGCACGACCGCGCCGACGATCGTGCCCAGCGCGCCGGCGCCGGGCTTGCTGACCGCGGCCAGCATGTCCTGGATGGCCTTGGCCGCCTCCGGCCCCATCAGGCCGGCGATCTGCGCGAACAACTCGCCACGCACGGCCTCGTCGCCGAACAACAGCCCCGCCACCGACACGACGATGACCAGCAGCGGCGCCAGCGAAAACACCGTGTAGTAGGACAGCGCCGCCCCCATGCTGGGCGCGTAGTCGTCAATCCAGGCCGACAGGGCCGCCTTGATCAGGGCCCACCAGTTGGCCGGTGACCAGCGCGACGCATCGCCCGTGCGGGGCAGGTTGGCCTCGGCAGGGCCCAGGGGGGCACGGGGTGGAACGGCGTCGGTCTGCATGCGGGCTCCGGGGGCGGCGCCGACAAACGGCAAGCCCTGTTCCCGCGAACCGCGCCGCTACAGGCCGAGCACCTCGGCCAGCAGTGCGGGCAGTTCCTCCAGCGTGTTCTGCTTGTGGAAGGTGGCGCGCACGCCCGCACGCTCGGCATCCACCAGCAGCTCGGGCGGCAGGTTGCCCGACCCGATGATGACGGGCAGGCCGGGCCGAATGGCATTGATCTCGCGCAGCACGTCCAGCCCCGACAGGCCGGGCATGTTCAGGTCGGTCACGACGACGTCGACGTCCCAGGGCGCGTTCTCGAAACTCAGCAGCGCGTCTGCCGCATGGCCGAACGCGCTCACGCGGTAGCCCGAGCGCTCCAGCAGGCGCGACACCATCAGCGTCATGACCTCATCGTCGTCCACGTACATGACATGCCGACCGGCGCCGTGCACCGGCTGCGGCTGCATTGGGACGGGCTCGGTGACGGCCACGTTGTCGCCGGCCGGCAACCAGATGTGGAAGGTGGTGCCCTTGCCGAGGGCGCTGTCCACCGTGATCGCGCCGCCATGCCCGCTCACGATGCCGTGGACGACCGACAGGCCCAGGCCCGTGCCTTCGCCTTCGGGCTTGGTGGTGAAGAAGGGCTCGAACACGCGCTTGACGGTGGCCTCGTCCATACCCGGCCCGTCGTCGCGCACGAACAGGTGCACATGGCGCCCTGGCGCCAGCCCGCCCAGGCGCTCGGCGGCTTCGCGGTCGAGCGCCGTCTCTTCGGCGCCGATCACGATGCGCCCGGGCCGGCCGGCCATGGCCTGCCAGGCGTTGGCACACAGGTTGATGAGGGCCTGCTCGACCTGGGTCGCATCGGCAAACACACGCAGCGGCCGCCCGGGCAGCTGCGTCTGGACCTTCACCGAGGTCGGGATGGTCGGCCGCAGCAGGCTCATGGTCTCGTCGACCAGCTCCTGCAGCTCGCAATGGGCCGCGCGCTTGGGCCGGCGGCGCGCGAACGTGAGGATCTGCTGGACCATCTCGCGACCGCGCAACCCGGCCTTGCGAATCTGCTGCAGGCTTTGCACGGCGGCGTGCTGCGGTTCGAGGTCGTCCAGCGCGAGCTGGGTATTGCCCAGGATGCCGGCAACGATGTTGTTGAAGTCGTGGGCAATGCCGCCGGCCAGCACGCCGATGGCTTCGAGCTTCTGGGCCTGGCGCAGGTGGTCTTCGAGCTCGCTGCGCGCGGCCTCGTTGCGGCGCAGCGCCTGCTGGGCGCGGTTGCGCTCCGAGAGGTCGCGGATGAAGGCCGCGAAATGGCGTCGGCCGCCAACCTCCAGCTCGCTGAAAGCCACCTCGATCGGCACCTCGCTGCCGTCGGCCCGCAGGCCGACCGTTTCTGTCGCCCGCCAGTCCAGGCGCCTCTCGCCGGTGCGCAGGTAGGCGGCAAGGCCACGGTCGTGCGCGCTGCGCAGCCGTGCCGGCTGCAGCATCGCCAGCGGCTGGCCGATGACGTCCTCGGGCAGGCGGCCGAAGAGGGTCTGCAGCGCCGGGTTGGCGAACCGGATGACGGAGGCGTCGTCGATGATCAGCACCGCATCGGTGGTGGTCTGCCACAGCAGCCGGTAGCGCTCCTCGCTTTCGCGCAGCGTCATCTCGGAGCGCTCCAGCGCCGCCATCAGCGCCTCACTCTTGGCCCGCTGCTGCTCGGCTTGAGAGCGCTCCAGCCGAACGCGCAACAGGTCGGTGACGAGATCCGCCAGGTGCCTGAGGATGGTGACCTCGTCAGGTGTGAGCGCGCCCGGCACGGCATCGAGCACGCAGACGGCACCCAGCGAGTGACCGTCGAAACAGATCGGCTGGCCGGCGTAGAACCTGACCATCGGCCCCTCGGTGACCAGCGCGTTGCCCTGAAAGCGCGGATCAGCCGTCACGTCGCAGACTTCCAGCAACGCGTCGCTGTCCAGGGTGTGCACGCAAAACGACTCCGACAAGGGATGGAAGAGGCGGTCCCAGCCGACGCGCGAGGCGACCCATTGGCCGTCGGGCGTGATGAAGGTGATCAGCGCCGTCGGCCGCCCGGTGGCCAGCGCGGCCGTCGCGGTGACCCGGTCGAACGACGCGTCGTGGTGCGGGCGCAGCAGATCCAGCGTCTGCAACAGTGCGAGTCGGGTTGGGTTGACGAGTTCGGACACGATGTGGTTTGGACCCAGGGTGCCAGCCATACTGCCTCAGCGCCGATGCGGACGCAATTGTGGGACGCGAGCGCTGCGCAACAGCGGCAATTTGCGGCCAGGCGTCGGCCTGCTTGACAAGTTGTCCCCGGCAACTGGCGGACGCACAGAACGCAAGGCGCTGGCTATAGCGAGTCACATGCAACCCGGCAAGCCAGCCAGCAAAGCGCAAGCCCTCACGAGTTGGTGCCGGGGTCCGACCGTCACGTCGTGCGCACGTAGTTCATGGAGGCATCGCAAATTAAGCAAGCCCGCTTGTCGCCAACCGCAATTGCCGTCAGGCCGGCCAGCTTCCAGAATCCTGCAGTGGCGATGCACCGCTTGCCATCCATGCCACCGGTCCCGTCGACCCCAGCACATTGGCGCAGGAGCCAGCCTTGACATCCAGTTCTTTCGCTTTCGTTCTTCCGCAAGACGCACACCAGGCCGTGCTGGTGGGCCGTGCCTGGCGCACCGCGCCCGTCAACGGCCCCGCGGTCATCGCCGTGCGCGCCGGCCAGGTGTTCGACATCAGCGTCCATGCGCCAACCATGGCCGACCTGCTTGATGCGCCCGACGCGCTGCGCATGGCCCGGGAAGCGCCCGGCGAATCCCTCGGGGCGGTCGACGCGCTGATCGCCGCAGCCCTGGGAGCACCGGTCGAGCCCGACGGCCCGCGCCTGCTCGCGCCCAACGACGTGCAGGCGATCAAGGCCTGCGGCGTGACCTTTGCGGTCAGCCTGCTGGAGCGTGTCATCGAGGAGCAGGCCGGCGGCGACGCCCAGCGCGCCGATGCGCTGCGCCAGGAGATCCTGGCCGACATCGGCAGCAACCTGGCCAGCATCACGCCCGGCTCGCCGGCGGCCTTGAAGCTCAAGCAAGACCTGATCCGCCGCGGTGCCTGGTCGCAGTACATGGAGGTCGGCATCGGCCCCTATGCCGAGGTGTTCAGCAAGTCCCAGCCGATGTCGGCGGTGGGTCTGGGCGCCCAGGTCGGCCTGCACCCCGAATCGAAGTGGAACAACCCCGAGCCCGAGATCGTGCTGGCCGTCAACGCGCGGCGCGAAGTGGTCGGCGCCGCTCTCGGCAACGACGTCAACCTGCGTGACATCGAAGGCCGCAGCGCCCTGCTGCTGGGCAAGGCCAAGGACAACAACGCCTCCTGCGCCATCGGCCCCTTCATTCGCCTGTTCGACGGCAAGCACTTCACCCTCGATACCGTGCGTCAGGCCGAGGTGCGGCTGCTGATCGAGGGGGCGGACGACGATTTCCGCCTGGACGGTGTCAGCCGCATGCGCGAGATCAGCCGCGACCCGCTGGACCTCGTCGCCCAGACCGCCGGCGCGCACCACCAATACCCGGACGGCTTCATGCTCTTCCTGGGCACGATGTTCTCGCCCATCAAGGACCGTGACAGCGCCGGCGGCGGCTTCACCCACCACCTGGGCGACCGCGTCACCATCGCCAGCCCCGCCCTGGGCGCCCTCGTCAACGAGGTGCAGCTGAGCACCGAGGTCGCGCCGTGGACCTTCGGCGTGCGGGCCCTGTATGCCAACCTGGCCCGCCGTGGCCTGATCGGCGGCCGCGCATGAACAAAAGCACGTGCGCGCCACCCGCAGGGGCACCGGCATCGACGCAAGCGCTGGCCGGCGGCCTGCTCACGTGCAGGACAAACGTGCCAGGATTGCCCCAGCAGGCCGTCACCCAATATTTTTGATGACTCAAGAAAAACTGACCTCCCGCCGCCTGCGCTCGCAGGACTGGTTCGACAACCCCGACCACATCGACATGACGGCGCTCTACCTGGAGCGCTTCATGAATTACGGCATCACGGCCGAGGAGCTGCGCAGCGGCCGCCCGGTCATCGGCATCGCCCAGAGCGGCAGCGACATCAGCCCTTGCAACCGCATCCACCTGGAGCTGGCCAAACGGGTGCGCGACGGCATCCGCGACGGCGGCGGCATCCCGATGGAGTTCCCGCTGCACCCCGTGTTCGAGAACTGCCGCCGCCCCACCGCCGCGCTGGACCGCAACCTGGCCTACCTCGGTCTGGTGGAGATCCTGCACGGCTATCCGATCGACGCCGTCGTGCTGACCACCGGCTGCGACAAGACCACGCCCGCCCAGCTGATGGCCGCCGCCGCGGTGGACATCCCGGCCATCGTGCTGTCGGGTGGGCCGATGCTGGACGGCTGGTTCGAGGGTGAACTGGCCGGCTCGGGTGCCGCGATCTGGAAGGGCCGCCGCCAGCTGGCCGCGGGCGAGATCGACGAGGAGAGATTCCTGCAGATCGCCGCTGCATCGGCGCCCTCGGCCGGCCACTGCAACACCATGGGCACGGCCTCGACAATGAACGCCATCGCCGAGGCCCTGGGCATGTCGCTGACGGGCTGCTCGGCCATCCCCGCGCCCTACCGCGAGCGTGGCCAGATGGCCTACCTGACCGGCAAGCGCATCGTCGAGATGGCGCACGAGGACCTGCGCCCTTCGCAAGTGCTAACGCGCGACGCCTTCCTCGACGCCATCGTCGTCAACGCGGCCATCGGCGGCTCCACCAACGCCCAGCCGCACATCGTCGCGATGGCGCGGCATGCCGGCGTGGAGCTCAAGTCCAGCGACTGGATGGAGTACGGCCACCGCGTGCCGCTGCTGCTGAACATGCAGCCGGCCGGGCGTTTCCTCGGCGAGCGCTTCCACCGTGCCGGCGGCGTGCCGGCGGTGATGTGGGAGCTGCAGCAGGCCGGCCTGCTGCGCGCCGGGCGGCCCACGGTGACGGGCCGGACGATGGCGGCCAACCTGGCAGGTCGCGAGACCGCGGACCGCGAGGTCATCTACCCCTTCGCCGCACCGCTGAAGGAGAACGCGGGCTTCTTCGTGCTGTCGGGCAACCTGTTCGACTTCGCGATCATGAAGACGAGCGTGATCTCGCCCGAGTTCCGCGCCCGCTACCTCAGTGAGCCGGGCCGCGAGAACGTCTTCGAAAGCCGCGCCATCGTCTTCGACGGCAGCGGCGACTACCACGCCCGTATCAACGACCCGGCGCTCGACATCGACGAGGGCTGCATGCTCGTCATCCGCGGCGCCGGCCCGGTGGGCTGGCCGGGCTCGGCCGAGGTGGTCAACATGCAGCCGCCCGACGCCCTGATCAGGCGCGGCATCAAGAGCCTGCCGACGCTGGGCGACGGCCGCCAGTCGGGCACGTCGGACAGCCCCTCCATCCTGAACGCCTCGCCCGAGAGCGCGGTGGGCGGCGGACTGGCTTGGCTGCGCACCGGCGACCGCATCCGCGTGGATTTGAACGCCGGCCGCTGCGACGTGCTGGTCAGCGACGACGAACTCGCCCGCCGCAAGGCCGGGCCGCGGCCGCCCGTGCCGGCCAGCCAGACGCCTTGGCAGGAGATCTACCGCAGCACCGTCGGCCAGCTGGAGACGGGCGCCTGCATGGAGCTGGCCGTGCCCTACCGCAACCTCGCCGACAAGCTGCCGCGCCACAACCACTGATTCGCGGCGTGCACGCGCCAGTTCCAACCCCTGTTCCCTATCCCAGATGAAGTTGGCAACCCTGCTCAAGTTCGCCCGGCTGGCGCTGCTGCCGCTGGCGCTGTCGCACACCGGCCTGAACGCCCAGCCGGCGCCGGCCACCCTGCTGCCGGTCGTGCAGCCTGCCGACGCCGTGCTGACCGTCAGGCCCAACCGCGCCGACTGGACCTACCCGCTCGGCGCACCGGCCAGCTTTCACATTGCCGTGGACCTCAAGCCCTACCCGGTCGGCGGCGTGGCCATCAAGTACCGCCTCGGCCCGGACATGCGCGAGGGCCGCGAAGTCGATGCGGTCGTGCCGGCGCAAGGCCTGACCCTGCCGGTGCCGGCGCAGGCGACGCCCGGCTTCGTGCGCTGCATCGTCAATGCGCGGCTGGACGGCAAGGCGCTGACGAGCATCGCCACCGTCGGCTTCGCGCCCGATCGCATCCAGGCCACGCAGGCCGACCCGGCCGACTTCGACGACTTCTGGCGCCGCCAGAAGGAGGTCCTGGCGCAGGTACCCGTGGACCTGCAACTGCGGCCCGCGCCGGAGTTGTCGACGCTCAAGGTCGAGGCCTTCTACCTGAGCTTCCAGAACGTCGGCAACTGGGCCGGCCCGAGCCGCTTCCACGGTGTGCTGGCGGTGCCGCGCGCGGCCGGCAAGTTCCCTGCGCTGCTGAATGTGCCCGGCGCCGGCGTGCGGCCCTACCGGGGCAACATCGGCATGGCCGAGCAGGGCCTCATCACGCTGCAGATGGGCATCCACGGCATCCCCGTCAACCTGGGCCCGGAGGTCTATGAACAGCTCAGCCGCGGCGCGCTGGCCGACTATGCGCGCTATGGGCTGGACGACCGCAACGGCTACTACTACCGCCGCGTCTACCTCGGCGTGCTGCGCGCCAGCGAGGTGCTGGCCAGCCACGAAAAATGGGATGGCAAGACGCTGATCGCCGCTGGCGGCAGCCAGGGCGGGCAGCTGTCCATCGTGGCCGCCGCGCTCAATCCCAAGGTCACCGCGGTGGCGGCCGACTACCCCGCCTACAGCGATGTCTCGGGCTACTGGCATGGCGGCACCGGCGGCTGGCCCGGCCTGTTCCGCACGGCGGCCGACGGCCAAATGACCGACACCCCGGCCGAGCCCAAGCTGGCCACCAGCCGCTACTACGACAGCGTGAACTTCGCGCGCCGCCTCAAGGTGCCAGGCCACTACAGCTGGGGCTACAACGACATGGTCACGCCGCCCACCTCGCTGCACGCCGCCTACAACGCCATCACCGCGCCCAAGCGCCTGCTGATCGCACCAGACGCCGCCCACAGCAGCACGGCCGAACAGAGTCGCCAGCGCACCGACTGGATATTTCGGCAAGCCGCTATCAAGCCCTGACCCCAAGCAACATGACCCAGCCCCTGCCCGACTTCCGCCAGCGCGCCACGCTGCTCGCCCACATCCAGCACACGCTGGCCTTCTATGCGCCACGCTCGGTGGACGACAGCGGCGGGTTTTTCCATTTCTACAAGGACGACGGCAGCGTCTACGACCGCCACACCCGCCACCTCGTTAGCAGCACGCGCTTTGTCTTCAACCATGCGATGGCCTGGCGCCAGTTCGGCAACGCCGACGACCTGGCCCGAGTGCGCCATGGCCTGGCCTTCATCCGTGACGTGCACCGCAACCCCGCCACCGGCGGCTACGCCTGGCAGCTCGACTGGCGCGACGGCGTGAAATCGGTGCAGGACGGCACCAACCACTGCTACGGCCTGGCCTTCGTGCTGCTGGCCAATGCCCATGCGCTGCAGGCCGGCGTGGCCGAGGCGCGCGCCTATCTGCGTGAAACCTTCGAGCTGATGGAGCGGCGCTTCTGGGAGCCCGCCCACGGCCTGTATGCCGACGAGGCGAGCGCGGACTGGTCGATGCTGGCGCCCTACCGCGGCCAGAACGCCAACATGCACACCTGCGAAGCGCTGATCGCGGCCTTCGAGGCCAGCGGCGAGCGCGACTACCTGCTGCGCGCCGAAACGCTGGCGCGCAACATCGCGCAGCGCCAGGCGGGCCTCTACGGCGGGCTGGTGTGGGAGCACTACCGCCAGGACTGGTCGGTCGACCCCGACTACAACCGCGACGACAAGACGAACATCTTCCGCCCCTGGGGTTTTCAGCCTGGCCACCTGACGGAATGGGCCAAGCTGCTGCTGAGCCTGGAGCGGCATGCCAACCAACTCGCCGGGCCGGTCGACTGGCTGGCACCACTCGCCGCGAAGTTCTTCGACGTCGCGCTCGAGAAGGCCTGGGATCACGAGCATGGCGGCATCTGCTACGGCTTCGGTCCGGCGAGTGACGGCTTTGCCATCTGCGACGCCGACAAATACTTCTGGGTCCAGGCCGAAAGCCTGGCCGCCGCCGCGCTGCTGGGCGAGCGCACCGGCGAGGCTCGCTACTGGGATTGGTATGACCGTATCTGGGCCTACAGCTGGCAGCACTTCGTCGACCACGAGCACGGTGCCTGGTACCGCATCCTGAGCGCGGCCAACGAGAAGGTCACCGACGAGAAGAGCCCCGCCGGCAAGACCGACTACCACACGATGGGCGCCTGCTACGAAGTCCTCAACGTCCTGAAGGCCTGAATGACGAGCGCTGACTTCCCCGTCTTCGTCGCGGCCGGCGAGGCGCTGACCGACCTCATCGCGCAGGACTCGCAGCACCAGCGTTGGCAGGCCCTCGTCGGCGGCTCGACCTGGAACGTGGCCCGCGTCATGGCGAAGTTAGGCCTGCCCAGCGCCTTCGCCGGCGCCATCAGCCAGGACGTGTTCGGCGATGCGCTGTGGCGCGCCAGCGGCAACGCCGGCCTGGACCTGCGCTTCCTGCAGCGCGTCAGGCGCTCGCCGCTGCTGGCCATCGTGCACGAGACCCGGCCGCCGCAATACTTCTTTGTCGGTGACGACAGCGCCGACCTCCACTTCGACGCCGGCCTGCTGCCCGATGGCTGGATGGCGCGGGCCGTCTGGGTGCATTTCGGCGGCATCAGCCTGGCGCGCCGGCCGCTCAGCGACAAGCTGCTGGCACTGGCCGCGGCCCTCAGGCGCGCCGGCGTGCGCATCAGCTACGACCCCAACTACCGCGCGCTGATGGACGAGGCCTACGACGCCACGCTGCAGCGGATGGCGGCGCTGGCCGAGGTGGTGAAGGTGTCCGACGAAGACCTGCAGGGCCTGTTCCGCACCGACGACATCGCCGCGGCCTTTGCACGGCTGCGAGCCTTCAACCCGGGGGCCACCTATCTCTATACCCGTGGCGCGGAGGGGGCCTCGCTGCATGTCGGCGAACAATGCTGGCAGGCCCGGGTGCCGCCCGTGGAGGTGGTCGATACGGTCGGCGCGGGCGACGCCAGCATCGCTTCGCTGCTGTATTCGCTCAGCCAGCGCGCGGGCTTGGCGCCGGCCGAGCATCTGCGCTTTGCAGTGGCCGGCGGCGCGGCGGCCTGCCTGGGTCCGGGCGCCAGCCCGCCCAGCCTCGAGCTGATCGAGCGCCTGCTGGCCCAGGTGCCGGTGCAGGCCGGCTGACCGCGACGGATCAGGCGTCGACGATCACTGCGAAGCCGCCGAAGATCATCCGCTGCCCGTCGAAAGGCATGCCCTCCGGCCCCTTCTGCATGCTCGGGTGCGCCATCACCTGCTTCATCCCTGCATCACGTGCCTGCTTCGACGGCCAGACGATCCACGAAAAAACAACCGTCTCGTCGGCCTTGCGTTGCACCGCCATCGAGAAGGAAGTGACTTTGCCTTCCGGCACGTCGTCGCCCCAGCACTCAACCACCTGCAGCGCGCCATGCTGCTTGAACAGGCCGGACATCTCCCGCGCCAGCGCGATGTAGGCGTCCCGGTTGGCGGTGGGCACCGGGACCACATAGCCGTCGACATAGTTCATGTTTCGCTCCGTTGAGGGTCACGGCAACAGCGCCGTCTCCTGGACGACGAAGGATGGCTGCCTTGCTCGACAAAACATGGGCGGTGAAGATGTAAAGGCAGCTGGCGCGGCGTCGGTCTTGCTCAGAGCGTGCAACGGTTGCGACCCATGGACGGGCGCCCGCCGCCTGCCCGCCTTAGCTGAAATGGCGGTCAAGTCCTACACCCGTCGAGCGACCCGGTAGCGCAAGGTGCGGGCATGCGACTTCGGAGCCCGTCGGGCGTTGCCAGCACATGCAATTTGCAACTTCAGAACGTCTGACATTCGGCCTTGAACTGGAGCTTGAGGTCATCGATGCTGGCACGGGCCAGCTGTCGCCGTCCAGCCTGTCCATCTGGGAAGAGCTGCAGGCGACGGAGCATGGTCAGCAGTTCGCGCTCGAGGCCACGCAGGCGACCATCGAGTTGAACTCTTCCATCCACACCGATGCTGTATCCATGCACGAGGAAGTGCATGCGCGAGTGAGGCAGCTGCAGGATGTTGCTGCATCACAGGGCCTGGGAGTCTGCGGGGGCGGCACCCATGTCGCCCAGTTCTGGAACGAACGCGTCCTGACGCCATCGGAGCGCGCCTACAAGCTCGACGACCGCTTCGGGTTCCTGCCCAAACGCTTCTCGACCTACGGGATGCACGTTCACGTCGGCATGCCCGACCCGGAGAGTGCGCTGCGCGTGGCCAATGTCCTCCAGGCCCACGCGCCACTGTTCATCGCCATGGCGGCGTCGTCGCCGTTCCTGCAGAACGGCGACTCTGGCTTCGCGGCCTCCCGTCCACTGGAGACGCTGGTGTACCCCAATGGCGGACCGATGCCCTACCTGGTCGATTGGGCGCACTTCGAGTCCCTGGTGCAAGAGTTCTTCAACACGGGCATTGCGGACTCGCTGAAAGACATCTACTGGGATGTCAGGCCGAAGCCGGAATTCGGAACCGTCGAAGTGCGGGTTTTCGACACACCGTTGCGGGTCAGGAAGGCCGTCAATCTGGCAGCGTTCACGCGCGCGCTGGCAGGCCTGGTGCTGGACGGCAAGCTCGATCTGCCGAATCCGCGTCGTCACGTCACCGAGGGCAAGGTCAGCCGCTTCCTGGCTTGTCGTGACGGTCTCCAGGCGCGGTTGTTCAACCCGGTCAGCGGTCGATGGCTGGTGGCGCGTGACTGGGCGCTTGCGATCAGCGAGCAGATCGTTGCGCACAGCCCGACTCCGACGGACCAGCAGGCGCTGGAGGCGCTGGCGTCCGGCATTCATGACGAAGAGGATCACGCCCGCATGCGCGCGCTCTGGCGCAACCTGTCGCCCTCTGGCCGCTTGCCTGAAGGTTCTGCGCCAAGCGGCCAGACATTGGCTGCCTATTCTGCGCACTTGTGCGGCGAGCTGCTGCAAGCCGACTGACCTCCGTCTCAGCGTCGGAGTCGGAGCCGTTGGGCGCAGGGCCGCAGTACGGATGCTTTTCGACGTCTTGATTGGTGGGCGGTGCAGGTTTCGAACCTGCGACCCCCACAGTGTGAATGTGGTGCTCTACCCCTGAGCTAACCGCCCAATCAAAAACTGCTCCGGACCGCTTTCCGGACCGCTCCGGCCGTCTGCTTTCAGGATCCACCATCACTCGAGCAACGAGTCTTGGTGGGCGGTGCAGGGTTCGAACCTGCGACCCCTGCCGTGTGAAGGCAGTGCTCTACCGCTGAGCTAACCGCCCTGAAAGCGTGGCCCGCCTTGCGGGAAGCCCGCGATTATGCCACGGCTTGTGGGGCGGGCTGGAGCTTTCGCCACTGGCAGGCGCCGCCCGAGGCCTTGTCCAAATCGGCCAGCAGCTTGGCATGGGCCGCCACCTCGGCTTCGCTGGCAAGCAGCACCGGCAGCTCGAAGCGGCTCAGGTCGACGGCCTCTACCGTGACATGCATGTCGCTGTTGCCGGCGTCGCCATGGTCGTCCATCAGCAGAGCGTCCTGGCCACGCGTCAGGCGGATATAGACGTCGGCCAGCAGTTCGGCGTCCAGCAGCGCACCGTGCAGCACGCGCTTGGTGTTGTCGACTTCCAGGCGGCGGCACAGCGCGTCCAGCGAGTTGGCCTTGCCGGGGAAGAGATCACGCGCCATCAGCAGCGTGTCACGCACGCCGCCGACGTGGTCGGTCAGCACGCCGCGTCTCAGGCGCTTGAGCTCGGCGTTGATAAAGCCAATGTCAAAGGGCGCGTTGTGGATGACCAGTTCGGCGCCGGTCAGAAATTCCAGGAGCCGGTCGACGATCTCGGCGAACTTGGGCTTGTCCGCCAGAAACGCCTCGGTCAAGCCGTGCACCCGCAGCGCGTCTTCATGGCTGGCGCGCTCAGGGTTGATGTAGAGGTGAAGGTTGTTGCCGGTCAACTGCCGATTGACCATCTCGACGCAGCCGATCTCGATGACGCGGTCGCCCTTGTCGGCGTCCAGGCCGGTGGTTTCGGTGTCGAAGAAGATCTGTCTCATATCAAGCCACGGCCGGTCTGGCGTTGCGTTTGGTTGCCCAGACAAAAATGCAGATGCCAGCCAGGATCATCGGCAGGCTCAGCCATTGGCCCTGGCTCCAGCTCAGCGCACGCAGGCCGAGGAAGTCGTCGGGTTCGCGGAAATATTCCGCCACGAAACGCAAGGCGCCGTAGCCCATCATGAAGACACCAGAGATCTGGCCGGTCGCGCGCGGCTTGCGTGCGTACAGCCACAGGATGATGAAGAGCAGCAGCCCCTCACCGGCCGCCTGGTAGAGCTGGGACGGATGGCGGGCGATACCGCCGTCATGGGCCTGTGGAAACACCATGGCCCAGGGCAGGTCCGCGGGCGCCTGCCGGCCCCACAGCTCACCGTTGAGGAAATTGCCAAGTCGCACGGCCATGATGCCGGTCGGCACGCACGGGGCGATCAGGTCGGACACCTCGAAGAAACCGCGCTGGCGCTGGCGGCCGAACAGCCACAGGCCGAACAGCACCCCCAGCAGGCCGCCATGGAAGGACATGCCGCCCTTCCAGACCGCAAACACTTCGGCGAGGTGGTCGATGTAGTAGTCGGGCTTGTAGAAGAAGCAGTAGCCCAGCCGCCCGCCGATCACGACACCGAGCACGCCATAGAACAGCACGTCATCGACGTCGCGCTTTGTCCAGCCCACGGCTGCATGCTGGGGCATGCGCGCGCGCCGGCCGGCCAGCCACAGGAAGAGGCCGAAGGCCACCAGATAGGTGATGCCATACCAATGCACGGCCACGGGGCCGAGCTGGAGGGCGACGGGATCGAACTGCGGATGAACCAGCATGGCCCGGGGGATTAGCGGAAGCGGCGCGCATCATAGCCAGCGCCCTACTCCGCAGGCTTCAGCCCAGCTCGGCAAGTTGCTTCCTGGCGCTCTCCACATTGCGCGGGTTGGCGCGCTTGTTCTGCACGAATCGCTCCAGCGCCAGTCTGGCGCCAGCCTTGTCACCCTTGGCGAGCAGGGCCTGACCGAGGCGGTGGTCGATGGGCAGGCGCTCGGCACCGTCCAGCACGCGAGCCCGCTCCAGCGCCTTGACCGCCTCCTCGGGCTGGCCCATCTCGACCAGCACGCGGCCCAGGCCGTAGGGGCCGGCTGCGTGGCCGGGATGGTCACGCAGCAGCGCCTCGAAGATGCCACGCGACTTGGGCAGGTTCTTCTGCTCCATGAACTCGAATCCCAGTCGCGTCCACTGGCCGCGCAGCTCGCGCACCAAGGCACGGTCCTCGCCCGGCTTGACGCCGGCCAGCTCGCGCTCGGCGCCCGCCCAGTCCTTGTCGTTCATGGCCAGCATGGCGCGCAGCAGCCGGGCCTGCTCGGGTTGGCGCGGCTGCACGTCGGCAGCCAGCTCCTTGGCCTTGGCCGCGCTCCCGCCGGCGAAGCCCGGCGCCATCAGGTAGAACTGCGCCAGCCCGCTGCGTGCCTCGAACAGCTGCGGGTCCTGCTCCACCGCCCTGAGGAACTGCTCCTTGGTCTTGCTCGCCAAGCCAGGCATCTTGAAGACGCTGGCCGTCATCGCTTGCTGGCCATAGACGCGGCCCAGCGCATAGCTGCAGATGGCCTGCGGACGCTTGTCGGCGCAGGCCAGCAGCGCGGGCAGGCTGGCTTCCAGGCGCGCAGCGTCGTTGTCGTCAACGGCGGTCATGGCCAGCGCAACGGCGGCCTGGTCGTCATCCGGCTGTACCTTGACGCGCGCTTGGGCGGCGCGACTCAGTTCGGCGGTCTTGCCGGCGTCCAGCCAGGCCTGCCATTGCGGGTCCTTGAGCAGATCGGCGTGGCTAGAGCCAGCCAGCAACGAGAGAGCGAAGGGGAGCAGACGTAGGTGCATGCGGGGGTTTCCAAATAGGGTTGGCATTGAACGCGCCAAGCCGCGACGGCGGTGCCGGGGTTTCCCCGGCATGACTTCAGGCATGGTGGCGCATGTGCTCGACGAAGCGAGCAACAACGGGCGGCGCATCGGTGCGCCAGATCAGGCTTGTCTCCACCTCGGGCGCATCGGCCATGGCGCGGTAGACCACGCCGGCACGCTGCAGGCCCTGCAGGCTGGCCGGCACCCAAGCCACCCCGATAGCGGCCGAGACCCGGTTGATGATGGTCTGCATCTGGATCGCTTCCTGCCCTACCGTCACACCTTGGCCCGCGCCGCCGTGGTGGGCCAGGATGGCGTCATAGAGCGAGGGCGCGACGTCGCGTGGAAAGATGACGAGCGGGGCCGCCCGGCATTGCGCGTCGCTGGGGCCCTCGTCACTGCTGGGCAGCGCCAGCACCAGCGGCTCGACGCCCACGGACAGGCGCTCGAAACCGGCCGGCGCCTGGCCGGGCGTGTGGATGACGAATCCAGCGTCGACGCTGCCGGCAGCGAACTCGTTCAACTGCACGTCGAGCGTCGCCTCGCGCAAAGCCAGCGCGACCTGCGGGCAGGCATCGCGGAAAGACCGCAGCCACTGCGGCAGCCCGCCGAAACCGACGGTGGAGACGAACGCCAGCCGCAGCCGCCCCGCCAGCCCAGCGGCCACCGCCCTGACCTCGGCCGGCAGCGCAGCCGCTTCAGCGAGCAGCTTCTGTGCCGAGCCCTGCAAGGCAACGCCCGCGGGTGTCAGCTGGACGCTGCGGCTGTTGCGCTCGAACAGCTGGACGCCGAGCTGGGCCTCCAGCTTGCGCACCGCCTGGGTCAGCGGCGGCTGGCTCATGTGCAGGCGCTCGGCGGCCCGGCCGAAGTGCAGCAGCTCGGCCACGGCGAGGAATTGCTGCAAGGGGCGTAGCTCGATCATTGATTCATTCTGCATATCAATCACTACTGAACAATATATTTGAAACGCGAACCGGCACGCGCCACACTGCCGGCTTCAAGAGGAAACCGCCATGAGCTTCAACCGCCGCAGCAAGAACATCACCGAGGGCGTCGCCCGCGCGCCCAACCGCTCCATGTACTACGGCATGGGCTATGAGGAGGGCGACTTCGGCAAGCCGATGATCGGCATCGCCAACGGTCACTCGACGATCACGCCCTGCAACTCCGGCCTGCAAAAGCTCGCCGACGCCGCCGTCATCGGCCTGAAGGCGGCCGGCGCCAACGCCCAGTTGTTTGGCACACCGACCATCTCCGACGGCATGGCCATGGGCACCGAGGGCATGAAGTACAGCCTGGTGTCGCGCGAGGTCATCTCCGACTGCGTGGAAACCTGCGTTGGCGGCCAGTGGCTGGACGGCGTGATGGTCATCGGCGGCTGCGACAAGAACATGCCCGGCGGCATGATGGGCATGCTGCGCGCCAACGTGCCGGCCATCTACATCTACGGCGGCACCATCAAGCCGGGCCACTACAAGGGCCAGGACCTCAACATCGTCAGCGTCTTCGAGGCCGTCGGCCAGTTCAGCGCCGGCAAGATGAGCGAGGAAGACTTCTGCCAGATCGAGAAGCGCGCCATCCCGGGCAGCGGCTCCTGCGGCGGCATGTACACGGCCAACACGATGAGCTCGGCCTTCGAGGCGCTGGGCATGAGCCTGCCCTATTCGTCGAGCATGTCCAACGTCGAGGATGAGGTGGTCGACAACGTGAAGAAGGCGGCCGACTACCTCGTTGAAGCCGTCAAGGCCGACCTGAAGCCGCGCGACATCGTCACGAAGAAGGCGATCGAGAACGCCGTCGCCGTCATCATGGCCACGGGCGGCTCGACGAACGCGGTGCTGCACTTCCTGGCCATCGCCCACGCGGCCGAAGTGGACTGGACCATCGACGACTTCGAGCGCATGCGCAAGAGGATCCCGGTGCTTTGCAACCTCAAGCCCAGCGGCAAATACCTGGCCGTGGACCTGCACAAGGCCGGCGGCGTGCCGGCCGTCATGAAGGAGCTGTTGGCCGCCGGCCTCCTGCACGGCGACTGCATCACCATCACCGGCAAGACGGTGGCCGAGAACCTGGCCGACGTGCCGGCCCTGAGCGCCGACCAGGACGTCATCCAGCCGGTGGCCAAGCCCATCTATGCCGAAGGCCACCTGGCGATCCTCAAAGGCAACCTGAGCCCCGAAGGCTGCGTGGCCAAGATCACCGGCCTGAAGAACCCCGTCATCACCGGCCCGGCGCGCGTCTTCGACGACGAGCAGTCGGCGCTGGCCGCCATCATGGCCAACAAGATCGTGGCCGGCGACGTCATGGTGCTGCGCTACCTCGGCCCCAAGGGCGGCCCCGGCATGCCGGAAATGCTGGCCCCCACCGGCGCGCTGATCGGCCAGGGCCTGGGCGAAAGCGTCGGTCTGATCACCGACGGCCGCTTCTCGGGCGGCACGTGGGGCATGGTCGTGGGCCATGTGGCGCCCGAAGCCTACGAAGGGGGTGTCATCGCGCTGGTGCAGGAGGGAGACTCCATCACCATCGACGCCCACCAATTGCTGTTGAACCTGAACGTCAGCGATGCGAAACTTGCCAAGCGCCGCGCAGCGTGGGTTCAACCCGCGCCGCGTTACACGCGCGGCGTGTTGGCCAAATTCGCCAGAAACGCATCCAGCGCAAGCACCGGCGCGGTGCTGGACCTCTTCGAGTAGGCCGGCAGCGCAGGGCTTTGGGTGGGCGCAGTCAGCGCTTCTTCTTCCCTGGCCTGAATTGCCCCAGCGCTTCCATCTGCTGCTCACGGCGCGCAGCCTTGCGCTCGTCCATCGATTGCATGGCCTTGCGCTGCGTCAGGCCGGAAGCGTCGGCCCAGGCCCACCAGGCTGCGGCCAGCGCAAAGGGCGACAGCACGATGACCCAGGCCCAGAGATCGTCCTGGTGGAACTGCACCCAGCCGCCGAGACGCAAAACAACGCACAGCACGCCGATCAATACGAAAACCATGCGTCAACTCCTTCGGGTATCTTTGCGTTCACTGTAGTCCAACGCCTCGAAAGGTTTGCATGAAGAATGTACTGATCCTCAGCCTTGCGCTGCTCGCCCCGGCCGCGGCCTTCGCCAACCAGGAGATGGCCCAGAAAAAGAATTGCATGGCCTGCCATGCGATGGACAAGAAGCTGGTCGGCCCGTCGTACAAGGACGTGGCTGCCAAATACGCCAAGGACAAGGACGCTTACAAGAAGCTGGCCGAGAAAATCTCCAAGGGCGGCGCCGGCGTATGGGGACCGGTGCCGATGCCGGCCAATCCGCAGGTCAGTGCGGCCGAAGCCGAAACCCTGGCCAAGTGGGTCATGACGGTCAAGTAAAAGAGACCATTCACCTGGACGAACAGGCCCCGCGGGGCCTGTTTGCTTTTGGAGGCCTTGCGCGCGCCCCGCAAAAATCCGTCAGTAGGCTTGACCCAGTTGCTCCGGGGTGGACGGGTTCTGGTGCTCGCTCACATCGCAAGCGATAGAGCAAGCCCCAAAACCGCTGTCAGCTTCGCCTCCCCCGCAGTTCGTGCGGCCTGAGCAGCTGGGTCAGTAAGCCTGGCCCAACTGCTCAAGGATCGCGGGATTCTCCAAGGTGGACGTGTCCTGCGTCACGGTCTCGCCCTTGGCCACCGAGCGCAGCAGGCGCCGCATGATCTTGCCCGAGCGGGTCTTGGGCAGGTTGTCGCCGAAGCGGATGTCTTTGGGCTTGGCGATGGGGCCGATCTCCCTGGCCACGTGGTCGCGCAACTGCTTGGCGATCGCCTTGGCCTCGTCGCCGCTCGGGCGCGGGCGCTTCAGCACGACGAAGGCGCAGATGGCCTCACCCGTGGTGTCGTCCGGGCGGCCGACGACGGCCGCCTCGGCCACGAGCTCGGTGCAACTGACCAGCGCCGACTCGATCTCCATCGTGCCCATGCGGTGGCCGGACACATTCAGCACGTCGTCGATACGGCCGGTGATGGTGAAGTAGCCGGTCTCCGCATCGCGGATGGCGCCGTCGCCAGCCAGGTAGTAGCCCCTGAGCTCAGGCGGGTAGTAGCTCTTCTTGAAACGCTCGGGGTCGCCGTAGATGGTGCGGATCATGCTCGGCCACGGCTTCTTGACGACCAGGATGCCGCCCTGGCCGTCGGGCACGTCGTTGCCGGTCTCGTCAACGATGGCCGCCGTGATGCCCGGGAAGGGCAGCGTGCAGGAGCCGGGCACCAGCGTCGTCACGCCAGGCAGCGGCGTGATCATGTGGCCGCCGGTCTCGGTCTGCCAGAAGGTGTCGACGATGGGGCAGCGGCCGCCGCCCACGTGCTGGTGGTACCACTCCCAGGCGGCGGGGTTGATGGGCTCGCCAACCGAGCCGAGCAGGCGCAGGCTGGTCAGGTCATAGCGCTTCGGGTGCACGGCCTCGTTGCTTTCGGCTGCCTTGATCAGCGAGCGGATGGCCGTGGGCGCCGTGTAGAAGATGGTGACCTTGTGCTTCTGGATCATTTGCCAGAAGCGGCCGGCGTCCGGGTAGGTGGGTACGCCCTCGAAGACGATCTCGGTGCCGCCCAGCGCCAGCGGGCCGTAGGTGATGTAGGTGTGGCCCGTGACCCACCCGATGTCGGCCGTGCACCAGAAGATGTCGGCGTCCTTCAGGTCGAAGGTCCACTTGGTGGTCAGCGCCGCATGCAGCAGGTAGCCGCCGGTGCTGTGCTGCACGCCCTTGGGCTTGCCCGTCGAGCCGGAGGTGTAGAGCAGGAAGAGCGGGTGCTCGGCCTCGACCCACTCGGGCGCACAGGTGGTGGACTCGGCGGCCATCAGCTCGTGCAGCCACAGGTCGCGGCCCTCGACCCAGGCGATCTTGCCGCCGGTGCGCTTGTAGACGATGACGTCCGCCAGCGTCGGGCAGACGCCGCCCTCCAGCGCCTCGTCAACGATGGCCTTCAGCGCCAGCGCCTTGCCGCCGCGCAGCTGCTCATCGGCGCAGATCAGCGCCACGGCGCCGGCGTCCTGGATGCGGTCGCGCAGGCTCTGCGCCGAGAAGCCGCCGAACACCACCGAATGCGTCGCGCCGATGCGGGCACAAGCCTGCATGGCGACCACACCCTCCACCGACATGGGCATGTAAATGACGACACGATCACCCTTCTTGATGCCGCGCCCCTTGAGCGCATTGGCAAGCCGGCTGACCTTGTCCAGCAGCTCGGCATACGTCACGTTGGTCACGGTGCCGTCGTCGGCCTCGAAGATCAGCGCGGTCTTGCCACCCTTGCCGGCTTCGACGTGGCGGTCCAGGCAGTTGTAGGAGACATTGAGCTTGCCGTCCTCGAACCATTTGAAGAAAGGCGCATCGCTGTCGTTGAGCGTCTTGGTGAACGGCGTTTGCCAACTGATCAGCTCACGGGCCAGGCGGGCCCAGTAGCCGGCGTAGTCCTTCTCGGCCTCGGCCACCAGCGCTGCATAGCCGGTTTCGCCCTTCACATGGGCATTCGCCACCCAATCGGGGCTGGGCGCATAGGTGTTGAGCGTGCTCATGGCTTGTCTCCTTTGTTGCTTGGCGCGGACTGTGCTTCGGGCGTCTGACGAAGCCCTGACGGCGTGATGTCATCCACGCCGCCTAGAATTTCCTGCATTCTGCTTGGTCCTCCTCAATGCGCTCCGATCCTCAATTACGCCCGCTGCCCCGCCTGATCTTTGCCAGCCGCTGGCTGCAACTGCCGCTCTACCTTGGCCTGATCCTGGCCCAGGCCGTCTATGTATTCCAGTTCTGGACCGAGTTGGTGCATTTGATCGAGGCCGCGTTCGGCAATCAGGACGCGCTCGCCACCCTGGTCAAGAGCATTGGCTATAAAGCCATTGCCATCAAGGATGCAGCCGACAACGTGATCGGCTACGAGCCCATCGTCAAGCTGAACGAAACCATTCTGATGCTGGTGGTCTTGGGACTGATCGACGTGGTCATGATCTCCAACCTGCTGATCATGGTCATCGTGGGTGGCTACGAAACTTTCGTGTCGCGCATGGACCTGGGCAACCATCCCGACCAGCCCGAATGGCTGAGCCACGTCAACGCCTCGGTGTTGAAGGTGAAACTGGCGACGGCCATCATCGGCATCAGTTCCATCCACCTGCTCAAGACCTTCATCAACGCCGACAACTACACCCAGCAGACGCTGATGTGGCAGACGCTGATCCACATTGCTTTCCTGTTTTCGGCCATGGCGATTGCCTACACCGACCGGTTGTTGGCCACGCCGACCGGCAAGCACTGAACGCCCGGTTCAGCGCCCCACCATCTGCCCAGGAACGACCCAGGCATCGAACTGCTCGGCCGTCACGTGGCCCAGCGCCAGCGCCGCGTCGCGCAAGCTGGAGCCGTCGTGGTGCGCCTTCTTGGCGATCTGCGCGGCCTTGTCGTAGCCGATGTGGGTGTTGAGCGCTGTCACCAGCATCAGTGAGCGCTCGACCAGCTCGGCGATGCGCACCTCATTGGGCGTGATGCCCACGGCGCAATGCCTGTCGAAGCTGGCCATGCCGTCCGCCAGTAGTCTGACGCTCTGCAGGAAGTTGTGGATCACCATGGGGCGGAACACGTTCAGCTCGAAGTTGCCCGACGCGCCGCCGATATTGATGGCCACGTCGTTGCCCATCACCTGAGCGGCCAGCATCGTCACCGCCTCGCTCTGCGTCGGGTTGACCTTGCCCGGCATGATGGACGAACCCGGTTCGTTCTCCGGAATGTTGATCTCACCGAGGCCACTGCGCGGGCCGCTGGCCAGCCAGCGCACATCGTTGGCGATCTTCGTCATGCTGGCAGCAAGTGTCTTGAGCGCGCCATGGGCGTGGACCAGCGCGTCGCATGAAGCCATCGCCTCGAACTTGTTTGGCGCGGTCACGAAGGGCTGGCCGGTCAGCCGCGCGAGCTCGGCAGCCACCGCTTCGGCATAGCCCTTGGGTGCATTCAGGCCCGTGCCGACCGCAGTGCCGCCCAGCGCCAGCTCATGCAGATGCGCCAGCGCGTTCAGCACGTGGCGCTCGCCATGCGCCAGCTGAGCGACCCAGCCGGAGATCTCCTGTCCCAGCGTCAAAGGCGTCGCGTCCTGCAGATGGGTTCGACCGATCTTGACGATGTCGTCGAAGGCCTCGGCCTTCTGCTGCAACGTTTCCCGCAACGCGCGGAGTGGCGGCAGCAGGCGCTCCGTCAGCGCCTGCACCGCGGCCACATGCATGGCAGTCGGGAAGACGTCGTTGCTGCTCTGGCTGCGGTTCACGTCGTCGTTGGGATGTACCAGGCGGCCCTCGCCGCGCGCGCCACCCAACAGTTCACTGGCACGGTTGGCCAGCACCTCGTTGACATTCATATTGGTTTGGGTGCCGGAGCCGGTTTGCCAGACGACAAGCGGGAACTCGTCCACGTGCATGCCGGCAATGATTTCGTCCGCAGCGGCAACGATGGCGTCCGTCGTCTTCGTGTCCTGCAACCCCAGCGCGCAATTGACCACGGCCGCGGCGCGCTTCACCTTGGCCAGCGCACGGATCAGCTCCGGGGCCTGGCGCTCGCCCGAGATGTCGAAGTTCTGCAGCGAGCGCTGCGTCTGCGCCCCCCATAACTTGTCGGCCGGTACTTCGATGGGGCCAAAGGTGTCGCGTTCGATGCGGGTGTTCATGAGACTCTCATTGATGGCGGCCCTCAGTCCAGCACGGCGATCTTCACCCTGTCGAGCAAATTTACACACTCCAGCTAGAACTTTTGCAGACACCTCACAAGCCATTGATCTGCTTGACATTTTCAGCTTGGCATCCTCCTTGCTAAAACCGGTTGGTTACTTACTTCCGTGGAGATAAACATGCAGATTCAAAAGATCCTCGCCACAGCGTCGCTGCTGGTTCTGACCGCCACTTCCGCAGTCGCTGCGCCGGTTGTCTACAACCTGTCGCTGCCGAACATCTCGACGTTCGACAGCGTCATCACCGGCACCGGAGCCTCCGTCTTGACCGCCCAGGTCACTGCGGCCAGCTCGTACAACTACGTCGACCTCGGCGGCAACCCGGCCACGGTCACCGTGACGCGCACCTCCAATGGCGCTCTGGCCACCACCAGTGGCGGCTACAGCAGCAACGGCCAGTCACTGTCCGGCAACGTTTGGAACATCAATCCCAGCGCCGGCCTGGGTGGTGCTGCCGGTGGTAAGCCCGACATCAACGGCTACACCAGCGGCCTGACCTTCACGTTCTCTTCGCCGGTCAACGCCTTCGGCTTTGAGATCGGCGACTGGGCGACTTGCTGCATGGGCGGCACGCGCTCGGCTGCCGTGCAAAGCGCCTACGGCGTGGCAGCGACCGGATCGGGCCTGTGGATCGCCTTCGACGGCGGCGCGGCAACCTTGCCGGCCAACGCCCTGAGCGCCAATGACCACCCCGGCTACCCCGCGGCTCGCAGCTACACCAATTTCATCGGCGCGATCGACTCGTCGGGCACCTTCAGCAAGGTGACCTTCTTCGGCGACGGCTTCGGCGAGTTCCTGGTCGCTGGCGGCACGCTGCGCTTCGCCTCGGTTGCGATCGGTTCGGTCGGCAACCTGCCTGAGCCGGCTTCGCTGGCCCTGGTCGGCCTGGCCCTCGGTGGCGTGGCCTTGGCACGCCGCCGCAAGAGCGCCTGAAGAGGCTTCAGCGATCAGCGCTGATGCGCTGAGGCAAGTCGAGTGTTGAAAGCAGTCCTCGGCAGCGCAAGCTGTCGAGGACTACTCCTTTTGGGAACCGCACATACGCCTGCCGCGCGAGGGGCTGCCGGATAATTGTTGGAACATCCCCATTGCGCCTGCAGGACTCCATGAGCACCACGATCAAGTACTTGGACCTCGTCGAGAGCGTCGCCGCCGCCCTCCAGTACATCAGCTACTACCACCCCGCCGACTACATCGCCCACCTGGCCCGCGCCTACGAGGCCGAGGCTTCGCCCGCCGCCAAGGATGCGATCGCACAGATCCTCACCAACAGTCGCATGTGTGCTGAAGGCCGGCGTCCAATCTGCCAGGACACCGGCATCGTCAACGTCTTCCTGAAGATCGGCATGGACGTGCGCTGGGAAGGCTTCAGCGGCAGCATCGAGGACGCCATCAACGAAGGCGTGCGCCAGGGCTATCTCAACCCGGACAACAAGCTGCGCGCGAGCGTGCTGGACGACCCCATCTTTGCGCGCAAGAACACCAAGGACAACACACCCGCCGTTGTCCAGATGGAAGTCGTGCCCGGCAACACGATCGATGTCATCGTCGCGGCCAAGGGCGGCGGCAGTGAGAACAAGAGCAAGATCTACATGCTCAACCCCAGCGACGACATCGTCGAGTGGGTGCTGAAGACCGTGCCGACGATGGGCGCCGGCTGGTGTCCGCCCGGCATGCTGGGCATCGGCGTCGGCGGCACCGCAGAGAAGGCGGCGCTGCTGGCCAAGCAGGCGCTGATGGAAGACATCGACATGTACGAGCTGCTGCAGCGCGGCCCGCAGAACAAGCTCGAAGAGATGCGTATCGAGCTCTACGAGAAGGTCAACGCCCTGGGCATTGGCGCGCAAGGCCTGGGCGGCCTCACCACCGTGCTGGACGTCAAGATCAAGACCTTCCCGACCCACGCCGCCAGCAAGCCCATCGCGATGATTCCGAACTGCGCGGCTACCCGCCACGCCCACTTCGTGCTGGATGGCAACGGCCCAAGCTACCTGGAGCCGCCGAGCCTCGACCTTTGGCCCGACGTGAACTGGGCGCCGGACTACAACAAGAGCAAACGCATCGACCTCAACGCGCTGACGCCCGCAGAAGTGGCGACCTGGAAGCCCGGCGACACGCTTCTGTTGAACGGCAAGATGCTGACCGGGCGTGATGCCGCTCACAAGCGTATCCAGGACATGCTGAGCAAGGGGGAAACCCTGCCCGTGGATTTCACCAACCGCGTCATCTATTACGTCGGCCCGGTCGACCCGGTGCGCGACGAGGTCGTCGGCCCCGCCGGCCCGACGACGGCCACGCGCATGGACAAATTCACCGACATGATGCTGGCCAAGACCGGCCTCATCGCGATGGTCGGCAAGGCCGAGCGCGGCCCGGTCGCTATCGAATCCATCAAGAACCACAGGAGCGCCTACCTGATGGCGGTAGGCGGCTCGGCCTACCTTGTCAGCAAGGCGATCAAGGGCGCCCGGGTCGTCGGCTTCGAAGACCTCGGCATGGAAGCGATCTACGAGTTCGACGTCGTTGACATGCCCGTCACCGTGGCGGTCGACGCGACCGGCACCAGCGCCCACATCACCGGCCCGGCCGAGTGGAAGCAGCGCATCGCATCGGGCAAGGCCATCGGCATCCCAGTCGCTGCGGTATGACAGCAGCATGATCGGAGGCCCCCAATGGGGGCCCGAGCAGTCAGCCTACTCACCCACTCGCAAGGACGTCATCGACGCCATCGCGGCGATGCGCTCCGAGGCGTGCGATCTACCTAAATCGACAGATTGCGAGCCAGGCGCAAGCCGAACTTCAACCGCCCCCTGTCCCAGGGCGTGAAACGCGGAATCTGGAAGATGTCTTCACCGCGTCGCGCCGCCGCCCAACGTGTGGAGACGGCCGCATCGAAACCAAGTTCGCGGACGATGCCGGGGTGCACGTCGGGCAGGTAGTCGGGACCCGGCTTGCCGTTGGGGTACGCGAACAGGCCGACGTTCTCTTTGAGCAGCCCCTGCAACACGTCACGGCTGCGGCCGATCTCGTCGGCGGCCAAGTTGGCAGGGATCTTGGCCAGGATAGGGTGGCTGACCGTGTGCGCGCCAACCTGCATGCCGGCGCGTCGCAGGCTGCGCACCTGCTCGCTTGTCATCATCAGGTCATCGGGAGGGCTGACCTCGGCCCGACGGGCGATGGCGTCGACAAGGACGACGCGCGCCTCGGGAGCCAGGTATTTGACGCGCTGGATCAGGCGTCCGAGGCACGCGCGACGATGGGCGTCGCCACCAAGCACATGCTGGCCCAGATCCTCGCCTTGACCGTCACTGAGGCCGCGCAGATCCAGCAAAGGCAGCGTGCTCAGGCGCACGGCCTCGATCAGCGTGTCGTTCCACATGCGACCGCCATCGAGGAAGCCGGTGGCCACAAAAAAGCTGCACGGCAGGCCATGCTTTTGCAGCACCGGCAGTGCGACATCGTGGTTGTCGGCATAGCCGTCGTCGAAGCTCAACGCGGCCGCTCGCGCCGGAAGCCTGCCTTCATGGAGTTGCCGGATCGCGGCGTCCAACGGCAGCACGTTGAACCAGGACTTGACCCAGCCCAGCAACGCATCGAAGCGCGCGGCATCGACTTCATCGGGGAACAGCGGGTCCGGCGCGGGCAGCACGCGGTGGAAGATCAACACGGACAGACGCGCGCGCGCGCCCGCCGGAGACAACAGGCTGAACAAGGGCTTCATGGCAGCATGGGCACGGGTTTCTTCTTCTGGAAGCGCTTCTTCAGGAATTCGGGCCAGTGGATGACCGGCTCCTCCATCTCGCGCAGCCACTCCTTGCGATCCAGCCAACGCTTGCCGACGACGGCGAGGATGATCAGGTTGTACGGAAGGTCCCAGTAGCTCAAGCTCAGGAAGGCGCCGCCTACCGCGTAGCCTGCCAGGCTCACCTGCAGCATGCCGCCCAGGTCGGACAGCCACTGCGTCTGCGGCTGCGCCCTCCCCTGAATGCGCAACTTGCCCGCCGTAAACCATCCCATGATGAACAGCGTCAGGAACAGCGATAGGCCGATGAAGCCCTGTTCTCCGAGCACCATGAAATAGATGCTGTGCGCCGCGTGTACGCGATCCGCCTCGGGGCCATAGATGGCGAAGATCGAGCCGGTCCAGACCATGAAACCGCCACCGAAAATGCGGTCCTTGGCCAGGTTCCAGGCCATGCCCCAGGCGTTGAGCCGGCCAAGCGCGGAGTCATCCTGGTCGTAGGTCTTGATGGTGTTCATGCGATCCCACCATTCCTCCGGCATGACCGACAGCAGGGCCATGCTAACGACGACCATGACGACCGCCCCGACCATCTTGTTTCTGCCGCGCCACCACAGCACCAAGCCCATCGCCGCGACCGCCAGCAGCGCGCCGCGTGAGTGGCTTCCCAGTGCTGACATCGCCATCAACACCATGCACACGGTCATCGTCGTCTTGGCCCATTTGGCCTGCATCTGCATCTGCAGGAAGCGCATCAGCGGGATGACCATGACGATAGCCAGCGCCACCTCGTTGTTGCCCTCGATGTAGGTGTTCACCGGTCCCCACACCCGGTAGCTGCCACCCGTCGCCAGTGTGAACGCCCCACCCTTGACGCCAAAAAAGCCGATGGAAAAGACCAGCACCCAGACCAGCAGCATCATGTGGCGCTTGCTGTGCAGCAGCACCATGGCCACCAGGATCATCAGGTCGATTTTCATGACCCGCTTCCACAGTTCGAACGACGGCTCAAAGAGCATCGAGAACGGTAGCGTGATGCACATCCACACCATGAACAGGATCAGAACGAGCCCCTCGCGGCTTTGAGAGTAGTCGCGCCTGTCCTTGGTGATGAAGAGGCCGAGCAGCGTCGCGCCGCCGATGGCGGCCGCGATCGGCATCGTGTTCAGCGACCAGCTCAGCTGGTGCGGATTCATGATGCTGATCCACGTCCAGCCCAGGATGCCGATCCACGGCCGGCGAAGGGCGTGGATAAAGATCCAACCGATGATGACCAGCAAGGCAAGGTCACGCATGGCGGGTCCGCCAGGTACGGGTCATGTCCCCAAACAACGCAAGCTGCCCGTCGGTGGTCGCCTGCCAGCCGAAACCCTGCGCATAGTTGCGCAACGCCTCGCGCGACGGTGGCGACTGCCAGAGTGCTTTGGCGGCATCCGCCAGGCTGCGCGCGGAACGCTCCTCGACGACGCGACCGGTCAACGGCACTTTGACAATCTCCGGAATGCCGCCCACCGCGGTTGCAATGACGGGCGTTCCGCAGGCCATGCTTTCCAGCAACACATTGGGCCAACCCTCCCGTTCCGAGGCAAGCAGCAGCATGTCGGCCGCGGCGTACCAGTCGGCCAGATCCTGCTGGGGCAGCGCACCGAGGAAACGTACTTCCGAGCGTAGACCCAGGCGGTCCGCCTGGGCTTCCAGCATGGGGCGCAACGGCCCGGCGCCGATGATGCAAAGCCGGGCCTGAAGGCCTTGCCCGCGCAAGAGCGCCAGCGCCTCGATGACGAGGTCATGGCCCTTCAATGGGACCAGGTTGCCGACCGACACCAACAACGGGCTGCCTTCGGCGCCCAGACGAGCGCGCAGGGCGGCGCGATCTGCATCGGCGCGAAAGCGCTCCACATCGACACCATTGCGCAGCATCAGCTGTCGCGGGCTGGCGAAGCCTAGTTCATGCATGCGGTCGACGAGGGCCTGGCTGACACCGATGGAGGCGCCGGCCACCCGGGACGCCCAGCGCATCCAGCGCCGCGGCAGGCCATGGCGGCCGATCAGGTTGAGGTCGCTGCCACGCGCCGTCACGGCCAGCGGCTTGCCGAACCACCTGGCCAGCAGGGCGGCGGCGACGCCATCGGGGTAGTAGTAGTGGGCGTCGATGACATCGAAGTCAAAGCCCTCGTCGATCAGCTGCTGCACGGCCGCCCGTGCGCCGAGCGCCAGGGTCAGCGGCGCCGAACTCATGCCGACCTTGGGCAGCAGCAGATAGCGCGGATGACGCACATCCAGGCCGTTGCGCTGCTCCCTCGACGGCGTGGCCGCAAACCTGGCGTATTCGCCCCAGCGCGGGTCCATTGAAGGGAACCATGGCACCGGTGCGACGACGCGGGATTCGACCTCGCCGCTCTTCATCAGCTCACGCAGCCGTGTCTCGACAAAGATGCCATGGCCCGGGCGAACGCTGCTCGGGAACAGCGTCGAGAAGGTCAGCACCTTCAGCCTCGTCATGCGGAGGCCTCGACGGCTTCCACCAGGATGCGGCCGAACACCTCCGCGGCGACGCGGTGACCGAAGCGCCCTTCGACCAGCTCACGCGCCGCGCGCGACAGCTTCAGCCGCAGCGCGCCATCGGCGATCAGCCTGAGCGTCGCGTCGGCCAGCGCCTCGGCGCCATCGGCACGCAGAAAATGCGTGCCATGGTCGACATCCAGCCCCTCGATGCCAATGGTCGTCGACACCACGGGCAGGCCCATGGCCATGGCCTCGAAGGCCTTGATGCGGGTGCCGCCGCCGACGCGCAGCGGGATGACGAAGGCCTGGGCGTCGCGCACATGGTCGCGTACATCGTCGACAAAGCCGGTGAAGGTGACGCCGGGCACATTGCGCTGCGTCAGCGACGCGGGCGGGTGGCGGCCGACGACGCGCAGCTGCGCATTGGGCAGCTGGGTGCGCACGCGCGGCCAGACCTCATCGACGTAGAAACGGATGCCGTCGACATTGGCCTCCCAGTCCATCGATCCGGTGAAGACCACCATCGGGCTGCCGTCGGCCGGCGGCTGCCATGAGAAGAAGTCCAGATCCACGCCGGTCGGGATGGCGCGCGCTGTCTTGAGCCCGTCGTTCTTCTCGAACATCTTCGCGTCGCGCTCCGACACCGCGACCACGCGGGTGAAGCGCGCCAGCGCCTCGCGCTCGAAGCGACGCATCTTGGCCGCCTGCGAGGTCCACAGCCAGCGCAGCGGCGCGTTCGCAGCCGTCTTGGCGTGGCGCTCGAAGATCTCGGTCTCGACGTTGTGCGTGAAGCAGACCGTCGCGCCCTGGAGTTGATCCGGCCGCAGCACGGCGGCATGGACGAAATCAAAGACGACAACGTCGAACCGCTCGGCAGCCAGCACCTTCTCGACTGCTGCAACGGCTGCAGGCGTACGGTCATTCACCACGTTGATTGGCAGAGAAGACAGCAGGTCCGGCGCGCGCTTCCAGCGTGGCTGCGGCGGGCTCGGCTGCCAGCCGATGAAGCGCTCGCACAGCCGGTCGATCTCGCCCTGCCATTCGCGCTGCTGCTCGGGCGTGGCAGGCGACAGCAACGTAATGTCGAACCGGCCGCTCTCCTTGAGCCCGCGCAGGATGTTGCCCGTGCGGATCTTGCCCCCGGCGTCGGCCGGGAACAGGAAGACCGGGGAGACGAAGGCAACCTTCAGCGAGCGGCGCTGAGCCACTGCATCCACCGTCACTGCCTCAGGCGTCGGGGCCAGGCTCATCACCAGCAGATGCCCTCGTACTGCGCGAAACCGGCATCGCGCAGGTCGGCGTAGCCGTTCAGGTCCACAACACGTGCGTTCCTGGCGAACGCAATGATGCGCTGACGCGTCTCGGCATCGGCATGGCCGACGACGACGATCTCGGCCTTGGCCAGCACCGCCTCGGGCGTGTCGTGCAGCAGCTTGTCGAGGTGGGGAATCTCGCGGTCGATGTATTCCTTGTTCTTGCCCAGCAGCCGCGCGATCTTGACGAACTTGTCGTAGATGGCCAGCTCAAAGCCCTTGCCAAGCAGCTTCTCGGCCAGCACCACCAGCGGCGAGTCGCGCAGGTCGTCGGTGCCGGGCTTGAAGGCCAGGCCAAACAGTGCGACGGGCTTGCGGCCGGCCGAAGCAATGAGCTCGTAGGCGCGGCCGATATGGGCGTCATTGCTGTCCAGCAGCGCGCCCAGCACGGGAATGTCGACGCCGCGTTCGCGGGCGATGGTCAGGAAGCCCTTGACCTCCTTGGGCAGGCAGGAGCCGCCGAAGGCGAAGCCGGGCCTGAGGTAAGCCTTGGAGATATTCAGCTGGGTGTCGCGGCAAAACAGTTCGAGCACATCGCGCGAGTCCAGGCCGGTCTCCTTGAGCACCGCGCCGGCCTCGTTGGCGAACACGATTTTGAGTGCGTGGAAGACATTGCAGAGGTATTTGACCGACTCCGCCACGCCCACATCCGCGGCGACGAAGTTGCCCGGCACGCCGCTGTAGAGGCGCTTCATGACCTCGACGCCGGCCTCGTCGAGGCTGCCGACGATGGTCTGCGGCGGGTTGTGGAAGTCCGACACCGACGAGCCCTCACGCAGGAACTCGGGGTTGAACACCAGGCTGAGGCGATCGCCGATCTTGCGGCCCGCGGCCTTCTCCAGCAGCGGCGCGATGCGCGCGCGCGTGGTGCCGGGTGCCACGGTGCTGCGGATGACCAGCGTGTGCTGACTGTCCTTGCGCGCGATCTCCGCGCCGATCTGGCCCACGACGGCATCCAGCGCCGTCAGGTCAGGCATGTAGTTGGGCAGGGACGGCGTGGCCACCGAGATCAGCGAGATCTCGGTATCGCGCACCGCGGCGGCAACGTCGCGCGTGGCCGTCAGCTTGCCGGCCTTCACGGCCGCACCGATCAGCTCCTCGATGCCCTCTTCGACGACCGGCGACTGACCGGAAGCGATCAGCTCGACCTTGAGCGGATTGATGTCGACACCGACGACCTCGTGGCCCAACTCCGGCAGACAGGCACAGGAGACCGCGCCGACATAACCGAGACCGAAAACGGAAACCTTCATCTTTGTCCTTGTGAAACTCGTCAGGCGGCCGCGCGAGCGGGCGCGGCGGCGCTACCCAGGCCTGCATTGCGCAGGAAGGCATCGAACATCAGCAGCGCCCACAGCGGCTGAGCATGGTCCATGGCGCCGCGCTCATGCTGGTCCAGCAGGCGTGAAATGACGCCGGCATTGAACCAGCCGGTCTGGGCCAGCGCGCCCTGCTGCAGGGCCGAGCGCGTCTGCTCGCGCAGCGGGCCGCGCAGCCAGCGCGCCAGCGGCACGGCAAAACCCATCTTGGGCCGGTAGAGCACGTCATGCGGCAGCATGGGCTCCAGCGCCTTCTTGAAGATGTACTTGCCTTCCTGGCCGCGCAGCTTCAGCGCCGAGGGCAGCGTGGCCACCCATTCGACCAGCTTGTGGTCCATCAGCGGCTCGCGCACTTCCAGGCTGTGCGCCATGCTGGCGCGGTCGACCTTGGTGTTGATGTCGCCAGGCAGGTAGGTATGGATGTCGAGGTACTGCACCAGCGCCAGCGGGTCGTCGGTGCCGGCGCGCTGGGCGTGCTCGTGGAAGATCTCGCTCGCATGCCAGCCTTGCAGTTCGCGCTTGAAGCCGTCGCTGAACAGCTCCTGGCGCAGCGGATCGCGCACCAGGCCCATGGTGTTGAAGTAGGCGTCGACCGAGTTGCGGGCGATGGCCTGGAAGGTGGTCTTGGCACGGAACACCCGCGGCGCCCAGTCGGCCTTGGGATAGAGCTTGGCCAGCGGCCCGAAGATGCCGCGCCGCAGCGCCGGCGGGAAGGCGCTGCGCATGCGCTCTTCCATCATGTGCATCTTGTAGCGGCGGTAGCCACCCAGGCTTTCGTCGCCACCGTCGCCGGACAGCGCCACCGTCACATGCTTGCGGGCCAGTTCGCAGACGCGGTAGGTGGGAATGGCCGACGAGTCGGCATAGGGCTCGTCGTAGAGATGGGCCAGCAGGTCGACCAGGCCGAAGTCGTCGCTGCTGACGGACTCCACGCGATGGTTGGTGCGGTAGCGGTCCGCCACCATCTGGGCGAACTCGGTCTCGTTGAACTTGGGATCGTCGAAGCCGATGGAGCAGGTATTGACCGGCTGGTCGTCGAGCTGTGCCATGGCGGCGACCACGGCGCTGGAATCGACGCCGCCGGACAGGAAGGCGCCCAGGGGCACCTCGGCCTTCAGGCGCAGCTTGACCGATTCGGAAAGCTGGCGGCGCAGCTCCTCGGCAGCCTCCTGCTCGCCGATCTTGGCGTCCAGCGTGAACTTGACGTCCCAATAGCGCTGCGGCGTGCCGACCGCCTGGCCACGCTTGACGAGCAGGCGGTGGCCGGGCGCCAGCTTCTTGGCGTGCTTGTAGATGGTGGCCGGGTCGGGCACATAGCCGAGCGAGAAATAGGCCTCGACCGCCCGCGGGTCGATCTCCTGCCGCAGGCCGCCGTGAGCCATCAGGCTCTTCAGCTCTGACCCGAACAGCAGCCAGCCGTCCTCGGTCAGCGCATAGTGCAGCGGCTTGACGCCCAGGCGGTCGCGGGCCATGAAGAGGCAGTCGCGGCGGCGGTCGTGGATCATGAAAGCGAACATGCCGCGCAGGTGGTGCACGCAGTCCTCGCCCCAGTGCTCCCAGGCACGCACGATGGCTTCCGAGTCGCTCTTGGTGCGGAACACATAGCCGTGGCCGCGCAGCTCGTCCATCAACTCCAGGTAGTTGTAGACCTCGCCGTTGAAGACCAGGGCCACCGACTTGTCGTCGTTGAAGATGGGCTGCTGGCCGGTGGCGATGTCGATGACCGACAGGCGCCGGTGGCCAAAACCCACGCCGGGCTCGATGTGCAGGTCGCCCTCGTCCGGGCCGCGGTGGTGCTGGGACTCGTTCATCCGCTGCAGGCGCTCGCGCTCAGGCAGGCGCTGGCCGCGGGTGTCGAAGAGTCCGGTGATGCCGCACATGGAGGGGAACGGGAGTAGGCGAGGCGCGGATTCTCACAGACGGGCCGCATGTCTCTGCACACGAGAGACCGCTGATGAGGAACTCGTTCACTAGCTGTCGTTTCCCAAGAGGTTGTTCACCCGAGGCCGTGGAAGATGAGGGTTCTCACACCAACCCATCGCCACACGGGGAACCCTCGGATGAACAGCCATAAGAATGCCTCATTGACGCCGCGAGGTCGCGCACATTT